>DAIDTN010000058.1 GCA_027457185.1 Burkholderiales bacterium
GCGTGGTCTTGCCCGACCCCGACGCGCCGGTGACGAGCACCCTTTCCCCCGGCGCGAAATCCATGCTGAGGGCGGGCAGCAGCGCCTGCCCGTCGGGCAGATTGATGTTGACTGCATCGGCGACGAAGTCTGGTCCGGCACCTGCTGTCACCGCTACGCCGGCATTGTTTTTCGAGGCCGAGCGCGCACGATCGATCGCATGGCGAAACGCGGTCAGCCGGTCGACCGTCGCCCGCCACTCGGCAAGCTGGGCATAAGCGTTGACAAACCAGGAGAGCGAATCCTGCACCTGGCCGAACGCGGACGCGGTTTGCATCAGCCCGCCCAGCTGGAGGCCGCCGGCAAAGTAACGCGGTGCCGCGACCAGGAAAGGAAAAATTGTCCCGATCTGGTTGTAGCCGGCGCGAAACCAACCCAGTGTCTTCTGCCGCCTCATGATCGCCCACCAGTTGCCGACGATATCGGAAAAGTGGCGCCTGAGGCCGTGCAGTTCGCTGGCTTCTCCGGCGTAGAGCGCGATGGACTCGGCGTTCTCGCGGAACCGGACCAGCGAGAAGCGAAAATTCGCTTCGAACTTCTGCTGGTTGAAATTCAATCCCACCAGCGGCCTGCCGATCCAATGCACCAGGACGGTGCCGGCGATCGCATAGGCCAGCGCGACCCACAGCATGTAGCCGGGAATGCTTATCCGGCCGTGATCGAACGGAATGCTCAGCGTCCCGGACAAGGTCCACAGGATGGTCGCGAAGGAAACCAGCGTGACTGCCGCGGACAATAGTCCCAGCGACAGGTTGAGCGTCCTGTCGCAGAACGCGGCCAGGTCGTCGGCGATGCGCTGGTCTGGATTATCGGTGTCGCGGTCGGTGAGCTGCAGGCGGTAGTAGGTGCGTTCCGCGATCCATTGCGACAAATAGCGTTCGGTCAGCCAGCGTCGCCAGCGGATCTGCAGCATCTGGTTCAGATAGAGTTGATAGACGGCAATGACGATGTATGCGGCGGCCAGTGCGGAAAATATGAGCAGTTGATGGAAGAATGCCGCCTTGTCCAGCTTTTGCAAGGCATTGTAGAAATCGTTGTTCCAGCGGTTGATCAGCACGTTGACATAGACGAGCCCGAGATTGAGCACGATGATCGCCGCCAGCAGTGCGCGCGCTACCCAGGCGCTCTCGGCGAACCAGTAGGGTTTGGTCAGAGCCCACAGGTCGGCGATAAAGCTCTTGCTTGCTTTCGGCATTGCGCGACTCCCAGTTTGCTGTTGCAGCGTAGGAGCGCGGGCTTAAGTCAGGCTTAAGGGGAGCAGCGGCGGGTCCCGATGGGGCCCTAGGCGAGCGGGAAGCTGACTGCTACGCGCAATCCGGGGCCGGGCGAGCGATTTTCGAGCAGGATGGAGGCGTGGTGGCGATCGGCGATGTTCTTCACGATGGCCAGTCCCAGACCGCTTCCCGCCTCATGCATCGCCTCGCGCCGATAGAACCGGTCGAACACCCGCGCGCGGTCCTCCTGCGGAATTCCCGGCCCGGTGTCGGAGATTTCCAGCACCGCTTTGCGATCGATCATACGCAGGGCGACGTCGACGGCTCCGCCCGCAGGGGTGTAGCGGATCGCGTTATCGACCAGATTTCCCAGCATCACGCGCAAGGCTTCGAAGTCGCCGGAAACGTTTGCCGGCTCCGTCTGGCCCAGACCGAGGTCGATATGCCTGTCCGCCGCCAGGGGGGCGTATTCGGACACCACCAGTCGCGCCAGTTCCGCCAGCTCGACCGGGGCCAGCGTCTGCGGCGCAACGCCGGGCTCCTGGCGCGCAAGCGTGAGCAGCTGCTGCACCAGGTGGGCCGCGCGCGACTGGCCGCCTTTTAGACGGGCAAACGCCGCTTCGCGTTCTTCGCTGGTTCTGGCACGCTCGGCGAGTTGAATCTGCAATTGCACCGCGGTGAGCGGCGTGCGCAGTTCGTGCGCCGCATCGGCGACAAAGGCTTTTTGCGACTCGAGCGCGCGCGCAAGCCGGCCGAGCAGATCGTTCAAGGCGTGGACCAGCGGCCGGATTTCGCGCGGCAGCCCCTCCTCGGGCAAGGCATCGAGCGAGTCCGGCGTGCGCCGCCCCAGCGCCTCGGCCATTCGGTCCAGGGGCTGCAATCCACGCCCGATGGTGAGCCATATCAGAATGCCGAGCACGGGCAGCAGCGCGAGCAGCGGCACCAGCGCGCGCAGCGCCATGCCTGCAGCCAGGTCCTGCCGCACGCTCATCGGTTGCGCGACCTGAATGACATTGTTCTGCTCCAGCGCGCTATAGACGCGCCAGCGTCCGCTCGGCGTCTCCACCGTGGTAAAGCCGAGTTCGGCGCGCTGCGGCAGTTTCGATGCCGGCCGCGAGAAGTACAGTTCCAGGCCATTGCGGTCCCAGATCTGGACCACCAATCCATTTTCAGGTCCCGGATCGTTCGAGCTAGTCGGTGGCAACGGACCGAACGAGTTGCTCGGCAGCGACGCCGCCATCTGTGTCAGGTGGTAATCGAACAGTTCGTTTGCCTCTTCCAGCGTTTGCGTATACATGCGCACGCCGGCGGCGATGACGGCGAGCGTCAGACCGGATAACAACCAAAGCAGCAGCTGGCGCCGGATCGATGTCATGCCTGCTTCGGTACCATGTAGCCGACTCCGCGCACATTGTGGATGAAGTCGGCGCCGAGTTTGCGGCGCAGGGAATGAATGTACACCTCGACCGTGTTGCTCTCCACTTCATGGCCCCAACCGTAGAGCTTTTCCTCGAGCTGCGTGCGCGAATACACCACGCCGGGCCGCCCGGCGAGCGCATGGAGCAGGGCGAACTCGCGCGCGGAAAGCGACACCGGTTTTCCGTCGCGCGAGACCTCGTGCGTCGCCGGATTGATGATCAGCGTGCCCACCTGAATGACCGGATCGGCGCGGCCGGACTTTCTTCGCAGCAGCGCCCGCACCCGCGCCGCAAGCTCTTCCAGATCGAAGGGTTTCACCAGATAGTCGTCGGCGCCGGCATCCAGTCCCTTGACGCGGTCGGCAACCGCGTCGCGCGCGGTCAGAATCAGCACCGGAATGGATTCGCCGCGCCGGCGCAGCGCGGCTAGCACGTCCAGGCCGGCCTTGCGCGGCAGGCCCAGGTCGAGCAGCAGGGTGTCGTATGAATTGGTTTCGAGCGCGAGTTCGGCGGCGCGCCCGTCCTGCACCCAGTCGACCGCGAAACCGTCCTGTTGCAGGCCGGCCCGCACGCTTTCGCCGATCATCTGGTCATCTTCAACGAGCAGCAGGCGCATAGGTCAAATTCAGCGTGTCCGGTTCATGTTCGATAAGGTGTCGGCGGCAGCCGCGAGCAGGCGTCGATTCCATTTCCCCGTTGGCGCTATTGTATGCCCGTATGGCGGTACAATCCGCATCGGACCCCGACGCGCCACTGCATGACTTCATTTCGGATACCGCTCGTTGCGCTGTTGCTTGCGCTTGCCGCCTGCGCGCCGGTGCCGCAACGCGCGGGCATTCCGACCGAATGGGTGGCTTCGCCGAACTTCAACGAGCGCAAGCCCGATTTCGTGATTCTGCATCATACCGGCGATGATACCGTCGAACAGGCGCTGCGCTCGCTCACCAATCCGTTGCGGGAGGTCAGCGCGCATTATCTGATCGCGCGTGACGGCAGGATCATCCAGCTGGTCGACGAACGTGCCCGCGCCTGGCACGCGGGCGAGTCGAAATGGGGCGCGGATACGGATATCAATTCGGCCTCGCTCGGCATAGAACTAGACAACAACGGGCACGAGCCGTTCCCCGAGGTCCAGATTTCAGCCCTGCTGCGCCTGCTGGCCGACATCGAGGCGCGCTATCATATCCCGGCCGCGAATTTTCTCGGCCACGCCGATGTCGCCCCTGGGCGAAAAGTCGATCCCAGCCGCTACTTTCCGTGGAAGACGCTCGCCGATCATGGTTTCGGCTTGTGGTGCGAGCCGCCCTATCCGCAGCCGCCACAGCCGTTCGACACGGATATGGAACTGCGTGCCCTCGGATACGACACCGAAAACCCCGCTGCGGCGGTGCGCGCGTTCAAATTGCATTTCCTGCCGGAGGACGAAACCGTCGGGCTGGACGAGCGCGGTCGCGCCCTGCTTAACTGCCTGTACCGCAAGGCCGCCGGCTGAGGGCGCGCAACGCCGCTCGTGGCGAGCGACGGCATTTCGCGGACAAGGCCACTTGGTCTAGCGGCCCTCGAATTTCGGTGCGCGCTTCTCGGAAAACGCGAGAACGGCTTCGTGCTGGTCCTTGGTATGCTGCGCCAGCGCCTGCATCGAGGATGCCATTTCGAGCGCGGTCGCAAGGCTCGCGTGCTGCGAATCGCGCAGCAGGCGTTTGGTCAGACGCAGCGAATGCACCGGCTGTGCGGCAATGCGGCGCGCCAGGGCCTTCGCTTCCTCCATCAAATTGTCGTCATCGACCACTTTCGAGACCAGGCCGATGCGCAGCGCTTCTCCGGCGTCGACGAAGTCGCCGGTGAACGTCATTTCGCAGGCTTTGGACATGCCGACTGCGCGCGGCAGGAACCAGGCGCCGCCGTCCCCCGAGACCAGCCCGACGCGCAGGAAGCTTTCGGCAAAGCTGGCGCTGCGTCCGGCGATGCGTATGTCGCACATCGAGGCGAGATCGCAGCCGGCGCCGACCGCGGCGCCATTGACCGCGGCGATCGACGGCGCTTCCAGCGCATACATGGCCAGCGGAATGCGCTGAATGCCCTGCTGATACCTGCGGCGAATCTCCGCCGGGCTGCCGCCGAACAGGCTGGTACGCTCTTTCATCTGCTTGACGTTGCCGCCGGAGGAAAATCCCTTGCCGGCGCCGGTAAGGATGACGCAGCCGACGCTCAGGTCGGCATTGATGCGTTCGGTGCATGCCACCAGCGCCTCGACGATGGCCGGCGAGATGGCATTGCGCGTCGTCGGCTCGTTCAATGTCAGGACGACGACGCCGCCGTCCTGTTCATATAGCACCGGGTGACTGTGGCTCATTGTTCCGATTCCTTTTCGGGTGTGGCCGGCTTGCAAGAAGAATGCGCTGGCGGGGCGCGCGCCGGCGGCGTGCCTCGTGCTGCGGACGAATTCTACCTTTTTGCGCGGCCGCTGCTTACGCGATTTTGACCCCGGCCTGGTGCAGGTGGCAGGCAACCAGATTGCCGGGTGCAAGTTCGATGAGCTGTGGCGCTTCCTGCTTGCAACGCGCCATCACGTGGGGACAGCGCGTATGAAAGGCGCAGCCGGCCGGCGGATTCACCGGGCTCGGCACGTCGCCCTGCAAAATGCGCCTTTGCCGCTTGATCTTCGGATCGGGGATAGGCACGGCCGCCAGCAGCGCCTGGGTATAAGGGTGGAGCGGGCGGCTGAACAGGGTTTCCGTGTCGGCGAATTCGACAATGCGGCCGAGATACATTACCGCGATGCGATGGCTGATATGCTCGACCACGGCGAGGTCGTGGGCGATGAACAGGTAGGACAGGCGCTGTTCGTGCTGCAGGTCGACCATCAGGTTGATCACCTGTGCCTGGATCTAAACGTCGAGCGCCGAGACCGGCTCGTCGCCCACGATCAGCCTGGGACTCAGCGCGAGCGCGCGCGCGATGCAAATGCGCTGGCGCTGGCCGCCGGAAAATTCGTGCGGGAAGGCGCGCATCTGCGCCGCTCGCAAACCCACCTGCTCGAACAGCGCGGCGACGCGCCCGGCCAGGTCCTTGCCCCTGGCTACGCCATGCACCAGCAGCGGCTCGCCGACAATGGCGCCGGCCGACATGCGCGGATTGAGCGAGGCGAAGGGATCCTGGAAAATGATCTGCATCTCGCGCCGATGCGGCCGCATTTCGGCCTTTCCCAGATGGGTGATGTCGCAGCCATTGAGCCTGATCGAACCCGCGGTCGGTTCGATCAGCCGCATTACCGCTCTGGCTACCGTGGACTTGCCGCAGCCGGATTCGCCGACCAGCCCCAGGGTCTCGCCCTCGGCAATGGAGAAGTTGACGCCATCGACGGCGAATACATGGCCGGCGGGCCCCCGCAGCAGGCGGTTCCTCAGCGGGAAATGCTTCTTCAAGCCGGCGACTTCGAGAACCGGTGTCTGCGCCGTCCCGCTTGGCAACGTTTGCGGCTCAGAGTTCATTACCAGATGAGGGGACGCGTCCCCTCATGCTCCCCTGTATTTGCCGTTGCACAATTCATTTTGCAAGGGATTCTTCGTCATTGCCGCCTCCGGCGATCTGGTCCGAATGCCAGCAGGCGGCCCAATGACCCGGTTGCTTTTCCTGGTAGGGCGGATACGCGTCGCGGCAGCCCTGGTCGGCCAGGGTGCAGCGCGGCGCGAACAGACAGCCCGGCGGCAGGTGCGTCAGCGCCGGCACCATGCCGGGAATTTCCGTCAGCCGCGCGCCCGCCACCGCAGGTTTGCCGCGCATGGATGGGAGGCGCGGAATCGATTCGAGCAGGCCGCGCGTGTACGGATGCAGCGGCATCGCGAATATTTCCTCCACGCCGGCTTCCTCCACCTTGCGGCCGGCATACATCACAATCACGCGCTGCGCGGTTTCCGCCACGATGCCCAGATCGTGAGTGATGAGGATCAGCGCAGTGCCGAGCTCGCGCTGCAATTCGAGGATCAGATCGAGAATCTGCGCCTGTATCGTGACATCGAGCGCGGTGGTCGGCTCGTCGGCGACCAGCACCTTGGGGTTGCATGCGAGCGCCATGGCGATCATCGCGCGCTGGCGCATGCCGCCCGAGAGCTGGTGCGGATATTCCGCCGCGCGTTGCGCCGGCTCCGGAATGTGCACCAGGCGCAGCATTTCCACCGCCTTGTCCGCAACCGCGGATCCGGGCAGGTCCTGGTGCAGCCGGATCGCCTCGCCGATCTGATCACCGATGGTCATCACCGGGTTGAGCGAGGTCATCGGCTCCTGAAAAATCATCGAGATCTCGTTGCCGCGCACGTCGCGCATGGCATCTTCGCCGAGTTGCAGCAGATCGCGTCCGTCGAGCCTGACGCTGCCGCCGATGATGCGCCCCGGGGGGGTCGGCACCAGCCGCATGATGGACAGCGCGGTCATGCTCTTGCCGCAGCCGGATTCGCCGACCAGCGCCAGTGTCTCGCCGCGCCGGAGCGTGAAGGAAATGTCTTCCACCGCCTTTACCACGCCGGCGCGCGTGAAGAAATACGTCCGCAGCCCGGCGACCTCGAGGATGTTGCCGGGGATTGTGACCGCCGCGGTCAAGTGCGCTGCCTCGGGTCGAGCAGATCGCGCACCGCGTCGCCGAGCAGGTTGGTGCCGAACACCGCCAGACTGATCGCGATCCCCGGGAAGATCACCAGCCAGGGCGCGGTGTGCACGTATTCGGCCGCCGATTCCGACAGCATGCGCCCCCACGACGGGTACGGCTCGGGGACGCCGAGCCCGAGGAACGACAGCGACGCCTCGGTCAGGATCGCCGATCCGAGCTGCGCTGTGGCGAGCACGATCAGTGGCGCCAGGGTATTGGGCAGGACATGGCGCAGGGCGATGCGCAGATCACTCATGCCTATCGCCCTGGCCGCCTCGACGAAAGGCAGCTCGCGCAGCGCCAGCGTATTGGCGCGGAGCACCCGCGCCACGTAGGGGATCAGCGGGATGGCGATGGCGATGATGGTATTTCGCAGTGACGGTCCCAGCGCCGCCGCCATCACCAGCGCCAGGACCAGCAGCGGCAGCGCTTGCAGGATGTCGATGACGCGCTGGATCAGCAGGTCGACCCATCCCATCAGGTAGCCCGAGAGCAGGCCCAATGCCACGCCGAACAGGCAACCCAGCGCGGTCGCGCCGATGCCGACCGCGAGCGAGATGCGCGCGCCGTACACGATGCGGCTGTAGACGTCGCGGCCGAAGTTGTCGGCACCCATCCAGTATACGGCGCTCGGCGGTGCCAGGGACTGCGCCGCATGCGTGGCGAGCGGATCATGGAACGTGATGAACTTGGCGAACAGCGCCGCAAACACGAAGACGAGCATGATCGCCGCGCCGATCGCCCCCAGCGGGTAGCGCCGCGCCAGAAACAGTGCTGCGCTCCAGCGTCCGCCGACATTGGCGCCCGCCCGGGACAACTCCGCGGCGTATTCTTCGCTTTGCATGCTAATTCGAATACCTGATGCGCGGATCGAGCGCCGCGTACAGTATGTCCACGGCGAAATTCACCGCCACCACGATCACGGCGATGAACATCACCAGGTTCTGCACGATCGGATAGTCGCGCAAGCGTATCGCCTCGACCAGGAAACGCGCGATGCCCGGTATGTTGAATACAGTCTCGGTGACGATCAGCCCGCCGATCAGGAACGCCGCCTCGATGCCGATGACGGTGACCACCGGCAGCATCGCGTTGCGCAGCGCATGCCGGTAGTTGATCGAATTCTCGGAGGCGCCCTTCGATCGCGCCGTGCGGATATAATCCTGGCGCAGCACTTCGAGCATCGAGGATCGCGTCAGCCGCATGATCAGCGCCGAACTGCGAAAGCCCACTGCGGCCGCCGGCACGCTGTACATGAGCAGCGAATCCCAGAACGATTTCGGCGCCTGACTGTAGATGGGGATCATGCCCGTGGTGGCGACGAAGGCCATCAGCAGCAGCAGTCCGAGCCAGAATGCTGGCATCGATAACCCAGAGAGGCTGACGAGCCGCAAAACGTAGTCCAGCGCGGTGTTCTGCTTTACCGCACTGAGCACACCCAGGGGCACGCCGAACAGGATCGAGAACGCCAGCGCCATGCCGGCGAGGCGCGCGGTGATCGGAATGCGCGGCAGGATCTCCTCCAGCGCCGGTTTCTCGGAAACGTAGGAATAGCCGAGGTCGCCGTGCGCGAGTCCGCTGATCCAGGCCGCGTATTGCACTGGTATGGGTTTGTCCAGACCGAGATCGGCCTCGATCTTCGCCTTGTCGGCCGCGTCGACGAAGCCGGCGGCATCGAAAAGGATGTCGACGACATTGCCCGGAACGATGCGCAGCAAGGCGAAGATGATGACCGAAATTCCGAACAGGGTCAGCAGCATCAACAGCAAGCGCCGCACGAAATAAGTCACCATAGGACCTGTTCCCGTCCCTGCGCGCTTACCCGCCCCGCATCGATCCGACCGCCAAGGCTATTTGTCCAGCCACACGTCCTCGTAGCGATAGCCGTTGTAGGTGCTGTTGACCATGACGGTCACGCCCTTGACATAGGGCTGCCAGCAGGTGCCTTGCCGGGCGTGGAAGATGACCGGCCGCGCCATGTCTTCCTGCAACTGCTTGTCGATTTCCCATACCAGCTTCTGGCGCTTGGCTTTGTCGGTCTCCATGGACTGCTGGTCGAACAGTTTCTGCAGGTCCTTGTTGCAGTAGCCGGTGTAGTTGCGCTGTGAGCCGCAGGCATAGTTCTCGTAGAAGGCCTGGTCCGGATCGTCCACGGCGTTGCCGGTGAGATTCAAGCCCACCGTATAGTCCTTGCGCGCGATTTTGGGGAACCATTGAGCGGTTTCGACCACGTCGAGCTCGCCGTCGATGTAGATCTGCTTCAACTGGTCGATCAAAATCACCGCCGGGTCGCGATAAACGGGAAGGTTGCGCGTCGACACCTTGATTTTGAGCCGGTTGTTGGGCCCGTAGCCCGCCTTCTCCATCAGCTTCCTCGCCTCTGCGCGGTTTTTCTCCACATCCGGCCCGTAGCCCGGAATGGTCTTGAGGATCTCCGGCGTCAAGCCCCAGATTCCCTGCGGCGGCGGCAGCATGGCGCCGCCGATATCCGCTTGCCCCTCGAACAGGATGTCGACGAAGGCCTTGCGGTCCAGGGTCAGGGCCATCGCCTTGCGGATGTCCGGATTGTTGAACGGCGGCGAGTCGCGATTAATGATCAGGTTGGTGTTGACGTTGTCCGGTTCTATTTTGCACACCGCCTGCGGGTCCTGCTTCTTCAGGTCCTTCACCTCTGCGATCGTCAAATTGGTCGGGAAGGTCATGTCGTACTTGCCGGCGACGAACGCCAGGACCGAGGTCGAAACGTCGTGGATGATGGTGTAGTCGATCCCGTCCAGATAGGGCCGGCCTTTCTTCCAGTAATCCGGGTTGCGCACGACCTTGATCGATTGATTGGTCTTGTATTCCACGAACTTGAACGGACCGGTGCCGATCGGATGGGTGCGCATCTGGGCGGCCGAAACATGGCAGGGATAGATGGGCGAGTAACCCGAGGCGAGCAGCGCGATCAGCGCCGGCTGCGGCCGCTTCAGAATGAAGCTGACCTCGTAATCGCCGTTGGTGACGACATCGTTGACATTCTGGTACCAGGACTTGCGCGGGTTCTTGCGCAACTTGTCTTGCGACTTGCCCATGATCAGGTTGAAGGTGCACTCGACGTCCTTGGCGGTGAAGGGCACGCCGTCATGCCACTTCACGCCCTTGCGCAGCTCGAAGGTGAGCTTGGTGCGATCCGGGCTCCAAGTCCAGCTGGTGGCGAGATCGGGGACGATGGAGTCCATGCTGTTCTGCGCCACATCCTGCTTGTACATCACCAGGTTGTTGAATATGCCCATGAACGGGACGACGGTCGAGAAGGTCGCTTCCTCGAGGATCGAAGCACTCGCAATGCCACCTCTGTGTTCCATCTTGAGGATACCGCCGTATTTCGGTGCGGATACGGCACCGGTGGCGTATATCCCGAGCAGCAGTGCCGTTGCTGCAGCGGCGAATCGATAGTCCCTGTTCATTGCGAGCCTCCTCTTTTTGCGAACGATGGAAAAGATGCCGTCGTTGTCTAATTTTGTGACCTCTTACGTCGGGTCGAACTCGATCGGCGCGGAAACAATGTATAGGATATCGGGGTCTTCTGCAAAGATTAGTCGCATATCTTCGTGCCGGCCTTACCGGGACCGGCATGCAAGAAAAAATATTTTAGATTCGTTCCAGTTCAATTTCCGAGAAAAATGCAAACAGCAGGAAACGAATTGAACACTACAAGCGCAGGCATCGGCGCAACACGACCTGAACCGGACACCGTCGATCGGTGTTAAATTAACAATTCATCAGCAGTGTCCGCACACGTTCGGTTCCAGCTAGTCCTGCGTAGGGAGGAAGGATGCACGAATTCAGGTTCGATCCGGTTCAAATGCCGGCGGCGGCGCAGGCGCTGCGCGGCGAAGTGCGCGCGTTCATCGCGGCGGAGGTCGCCGCGGGGGCGTTCGCGCCCAGCAGCAATTCCTGGTCTTCCTTCGATCCGGATTTCAGCCGCAAATGCGGCGAGCGCGGCTACATCGGCATGCGCTGGCCGAAGCAGTACGGCGGGCATGAGCGATCGGCGCTGGAACGTTACGTGGTGACCGAGGAAATGCTCGCCGGCGGCGCGCCGGTCGGCGCGCATTGGATTGCCGACCGGCAAAGCGGCAATCAGATTCTGCGCTATGGCAGCGAACGGGCGAAGCAAAGCATCCTGCCGAAAATCGCGGCCGGGGAATGCTTCTTCAGCATCGGCATGAGCGAGCCCGACTAGGGCTCCGACCTTGCCGCGGTGCGCACGCGTGCGACCAAGATCGAAGGCGGCTGGAGCATCAGCGGCACCAAGGTTTGGACCAGCAATGCCCACAGAACGAACTATTTGATTGCGCTCGCCCGGACCGCACCGAAAGAAGAAGACCGGCATGCCGGCATGACCCAGTTCATCGTCGACCTTTCCCGGCCCGGGGTCAGCGTGCGCCCGATCCACAATCTGTATGGCGGCCACGACTTCAACGAAGTGGTATTCGACGGCTATTTCGCGGCCGACGACATGGTGATGGGCGAACCCGGCATGGGCTGGAAGCTGGTGACGAGCGAACTCGCATTCGAGCGCTCGGGACCGGATCGATTTCTCAGCACCTACCAATTGTTGTGCGAATCGATCCGCACCATCGGGCCGGATCCCGACGCGCGCGCGGCCAACGAAATCGGCCGCTTCGTCGCGCATCTGGCTACGCTGCGGCGCATGTCGACCTCGGTCGCGGGGATGCTCGAGCGCGGCGCGCAGCCGGCAGTAGAGGCGGCGCTGGTCAAGGACATGGGCACCGCATTCGAGCGCGAGATTCCGGAGACTTTCCGCCATCTGATTCCGACCGAGCCGACCCTGGGCGAGGGCGCCAGCTATGCCGAACTGCTGGGCATGACCATGCTGCGCGCGCAGGGATTCACCATACGCGGCGGCACGCGCGAGATCCTGCGCGGCATGATTGCACGGGGGCTGGGGCTGCGATGAGCTAGATGCGAAACGATCTGTTAAAAACCGTCGACCGGATTTTCGACGAGCACTGTACCAGGCCGGTGCGCGAATCCGCCGAAGCGGGTGCGTGGCCGGCCGCCTTGTGGCAGGCGCGGGAGGAGGTCGGCCTGAGCCGCGCCGCGCTGCCGGAAGTGGCGGGCGGCTCCGGTCTGGAATACGACGATGCGATGCTGGCCCTGCGCCGCAGCGCCTATCATGCGGCACCGGTGCCGCTGGCGGAGACCACGCTTGCCGGGCGCTTGCTCGCTGCTGCGGGGATAGAAGTCCCGCAAGGCGCGCTTACGGTCGCGCCGGTGTGCGCCGGCGACCAGTTCACGCTGACGCAGGGCGCCGCAGGTGTCACGCTCTCGGGCAGGGCGCGGCGCGTGCCCTGGGGCAATCTGTGCGCGCATGCCGTGGTCGCGGGCGAACTCGGGGGCAAAGGCGTGGCGGGCCTGGTCGCGACGGCGCGCGCCGCACGCGGCGTGGAAAAGAATCTGGCGGGCGAGCCGCGCGCGCTGCTCGAGTTCGAAGCGACGCCGCTGATTGCATACGCGCCGCTGGAGAATGCGCGCGCTCGCCTCGAAGCCGAGGGAGCGCTGCTGCGCAGCGTGCAGATGACCGGCGCGCTCGAGCGTACGCTCGAATATTCGCTGCAATACGCGAACGAGCGCGTTCAGTTCGGCCGCCCGATCGCGAAATTTCAGGCGATCCAGCATATGCTGGCGCAGCTCGCGGGGCAGGTTGCAGCCGCGAGTGCGGCGGTGGATGCCGCGGTAGGGGCGTGGGGGGGGGGG
>DAIDTN010000059.1 GCA_027457185.1 Burkholderiales bacterium
ACGCGCAGCAGCGCGTGCATTCGGCTGCTGTCGAATTGGTGCGCTTACGGATTACAGGGATTGAATGGCAGGCATTGCAGTTGCGACGGGGCGTCGCTAGAATTTTCTGCCGTGGATGCGCCGATTCAGAGCGCGCGTTAAGCAAAGCTTCCGCTGAATCAGTGAAATTGCGCGGGGCGACGCCCCCCGGTGCAGTCCCCGCCTAGGGATAAAGCCCGCGCAGATGCCGCGCTTCGAGGATGCGTCTGCAGGCCAGGGTGAACGCGGCGGTGCGCAGGGTGACATGCGCCTGCGCCGCAGCGTCCCACAGCGCATTGAATGCGTCGCTCATGATTTTGTCGAGCCTGCCGTTGACCTCGTCCTCGGTCCAGAAATAGCTGGAGATGTCCTGCACCCACTCGAAATAGCTGACGGTGACGCCGCCGGCGTTGGCGATCACATCGGGCACCACCACGATGCCATGAGCGGCGAGGATATCGTCGGCTTCCGGCGTAGTCGGCCCGTTCGGCCCTTCGAGTATCAGGCGCGTGCGGATCCTGCCCGCGTTGGCGGCGGTGATCTGCTGCTCCAGCGCGGCGGGGATCAGGAATTCCGCTTCGAGTTCCCAGAACGCCGCATCCGGAATCATCGCCGCCCCTGCGAATTCGGCCAAGGGCCGGCGCGCGTCCTGGTGCGCGCTCAGTCCGGCGATATCGATTCCCGCCGGATTGTGCACGGTGCCCTCTACCGTCTGCACCGCGATCACTTTCGCGCCGGCTCGGGCAAAGCAGCGCGCCGCCGCATTGCCGACGTTGCCGTAACCCTGAATGCACACGCGCGCGCCTTCGAGGGCCAGGCCGATCTTGGCCGCCGCGGTGCGTCCGCAGACGAACACGCCGCGCCCGGTGGCGTCGCGCCGCCCGCGGCTGCCACCCAGAGACAAGGGCTTGCCGGTCACCACGGCAGTTGAGGTCGCGCCGTGCATCATCGAGTAGGTGTCCATCATCCAGGACATGATTTTTTCGTTGGTGTTGACGTCGGGCGCGGGAATGTCCTTGTCCGGGCCGATGACAATGCCGATCTCGCTGGTGTAGCGGCGCGTCAGGCGCTCGAGTTCGGGTTCGGACAGCCGGCGCGGGTCCACGCGCACGCCGCCCTTGGCGCCGCCGAAAGGCACGCCGATGACGGCGTTCTTGACGCTCATCCAGCCCGCCAAAGCCATCACTTCTGAAAGCGTTACATCCTGATGAAAGCGCACGCCGCCCTTGCCCGGGCCGCGCGAGGTGTTGTGCTGGATGCGGTAACCCTCGAAGTGCGCGACCGTACCGTCATCGAGCTTGATCGGCACATCGACGATGAGAATGCGCTTGGGGCGCTTCAGCGTTTCAACCAGGTAGGCAAGCTCGCCCAGCGAGGAAGTCGCACGGTCGATCTGCTGCAGGAACACGCCCCAGGAGCCGACGCCCGCCGGCTCCAGGTAGGAAGGCAATGCATGCGCTGGGTTCATGTTTTTCGTCCGCAAACACGCTGCCGGCTGCAGTCGAATGCCGCCGGCCCAATTACCGCCGTATCAGGATTCCGTCGATTCCAGTGCGATCTGCCGGCGCAACTCGCGGTAGCGCGCATCGGCGTCTTCGCCGAACAGCGGATCGACACCGTGTGGAATCGCCGCCACTACCGCCGCCCAATCCTGCGGGGTCAACAACTGTTGCGCGCGCGGCACGATGTCGCGGTCTTCCAGCGCCAGGTGGCGGCGATAGTACACCAAATAGGTCGCCGCCGCGGCCTCCACCTTGGCGCGCTCGATCACGACGTCGTCGACTACCTGCTCGAGGTAGCGCAGCAATTCGCTGCCGGCGGCGGCGATCACCCGATGCTCCTGCATCAGATTGTCAACCATGGGTTTGAATTCCGGGTCGCGCTGGACCAGACGGGCAAACGCCACGTCCTCGCGCGGATGGTGATAACGGTCGGGGAAATAACGCAGATAGCTGACTACATCGTGCATCAGCTCGAAGTTCGGCTGGTCGTCGGCATGAAACGCAGCAAGCTGGCGCTCCAGCAGATCCAGCAGCCGGGTGAAATGCCTGTGCTCGGCGTGCCACAGGTCGATCAGATCAGACATGCGAGCCCCCATGGAATACCGGCGCGAGTATGCGCGTTGTCTAGCGCACGCCGTGACCAGCGCCGCCGCCGCCGCCACCGCCACCGCGGCCGCTGCGACTGCCAGTGCGGCCGATGGTCCGGCGACCGCGGTTCCTCGGGGAATTATGCGGCTTTTCCGGACGCGGCGTCTTCTGCCCCCGTGGCCGCTCGTTTCTCGGCATCGCGCCTTGGCCCTGGCCCTTGCCGCCGACCATGGACTGCACCCGATTGATTTCGTGCGTCACCGCTTCGACATTGATCGCATACACCGTGTCCGGGCCGTGCAACTGCAAGGCTTCTTTCTCCTGCTCGAGCAGCGCCTGCAATTTGCGCAGTGCCTCGCTGCACGCAGCCGCCAGACCCGACTCCTTTTCGGTTCCCTGTCGATGCATCTCAATGGCGGCGATGCCATCGGTCACTTCGTCGCTTGCCATTCTTATACTCATGCCAATAGCTCTCCGTGTTTTCCCTTGGGAACGCGCTCAAACGCTGCGGTGGCACCCGGTGCCTGCTTGCGGCGCGCGGCCCGCGCCGCGCCCGGTGCGGCCCCTTGTGCCGCTACAGGCCGCTTCAGAACTCCGCGCCAGGCGCTCGCCTGGTCGCGCTGGGGCCAGCCCCGGGGGCTGGCTCGAGGGGCCGGCCGCGCTCAGGCGGCGAAACCCCCACTGCTGAATCATACTATAAACTGGCTTGGGCTCGCGCCGCGGCGTTTGATCAAGGTCAAGCCCGGTGCGATCAGTCCGTCGCCGGCGCAGGCTTGATATTGCTAAACCGGAGTTCGCCGCATCGGAGTAACTTGGCCTGAGGAAGGTCCAATTCGGGAATCGCCTTGCACCCAGCCCGCGAACAGGATTCGACGCGCGCAGCCGGCACCGGTGCCGAGAGCCTGGAACGGCTGATCGCCGCACTGCGCGAACCGGCGCGCTATGCGCATGCGGTCAGGCGCGTCGAACTGCTGCAGACCCACATCTCCTGCGTCCTGCTCGCCGGCGATTATGCCTACAAGATCAAGAAACCGGTGAACCTCGGGTTTCTGGATTTCAGCACGCTCGCCGCGCGCCGCCACTATTGCGAGGAAGAACTGCGCCTGAACCGCCGCACCGCGCCCGCACTGTATCTGGATGTGCTCGCCATCGGCGGCAGCGCATCGGCGCCGGTGATCGGCGGCGGCGGAGCGGCGATCGAATACGCGCTCAGGATGCGGCGTTTCGACCAGGACGATCTGCTCGACCGCATGGCGCGCCGCGGCGCGCTCGCGCCGGCGCACATCGACGCGCTCGCGCGCAGCCTGGCCGCGTTCCATGGGCAGATCGCGCGCGCCGGCGCCGGCGACGCGTTTGGAAGCCCACCGCGCATACTCGCACCCGCATTGCAGAATTTCGAGCAAATGCTGCCGCTCGCAGGCGCAAAGGCGGATATCGCGCTGCTCGCGCGGCTGCGCGACTGGACTGCGCGCGAACACGCCGCCCTTGCCCCGGTGTTCGCCGTGCGCAAGCGCGACGGCTGGGTGCGCGAGTGCCACGGCGACCTGCACCTGGGCAACATCGCACTGCTCGACGGCGTGCCCACGCCTTTCGACGGCATCGAATTCAACCCGGACTTTCGCTGGATCGACGTCATGAATGAAATCGCGTTTCTGGCGATGGACTTGTTCGATCACCGCCTGCCGCGGCTCGCGTTTCGCTTTATCAACGCCTATCTGGAATCGACCGGCGACTACGCCGGCCTGCACGTCCTGCGCTTCTACCTGGTCTATCGCGCGCTGGTGCGCGCCAAGGTGGCGTGCCTGCGCGCGCACCAGACAGGGATCGCGGCGCACACGAAAAGCGCAATCGAGCAGGAGTACCGGCGGCATTTGCATCTGGCCGAACGCCTGGCCGCGCCTGCGCATTCAGCGCTGCTGATCATGCACGGACTGTCCGGATCGGGCAAAACCACCATTGCCCAGGATCTGCTCGAAGCGCTGGGCGCAGTGCGCCTGCGCTCCGACGTGGAGCGCAAACGCCTGTTCGGCATCGCGGCGCAGGCGCGCTCGGGCTCGGGCTTGGATGCGGGCCTGTACGCAGCCGAGGCGAACGAGCGCACCTATGCGCGCCTGGCCGAACTCGCGCGCGAAGTGCTCGGCGCGCGCTATCCGGCGATCGTCGACGCGGCCTTTCTCAAGCGCGTCGAGCGCGAGCGTTTTGCCGCGCTTGCGCGCGAGGCGGGCGCGCGCTTCCTCGTCGCCGCATGCACCGCTGAGGCGGCGACGCTGCGCGCGCGCGTTGCCGCGCGCGCAGCCGCCGCGCGCGACGCCTCCGAGGCCGGGCTGGCGGTGCTCGAGCGTCAATTCGCGACCGCGGAGCCGCTGGCGCAGGACGAGGCCGGGTACACGTTCGCGCTGGCCGCGGAGCACGGCGCCGGCGCCCCCGAAACGGCGGAGCTGGCGCGGCGACTGGGTCTGGAACCGGCCTGAACGCGCGCCACACAGGATACAATGGCGCGATCGAATCCGCGCAAACCCGATCGAATCGCCATGGCAAGCACATTTGTCCGGCATGCCCGGATACGCACGCCCGCATGAGACTGCACGCACATGGCTGAACCCTCGGTGCGCCAGCGCCGGCGCCTGAGGCCGCTGCTGCGCGTTCTGCTGCCGTCGCTGGTCACGCTCGTCCTGACCGCGCTGCTGTTGTTCACCATGTTTTTCACCGACTTCGAGTGGCAGTGGGTCACGTTCCTGGCCGGCATCCTGTTCGCCTCGGTGCTGGCGCTGGTCAGCGCCTCGATGAGAAGCGGTTGGCGCACCATGCGGCGCGCAGCCGAGGCGGCGCATTTCAAACAGCGCCTCAGCGCCGAAATCCAGCAGCACCGCGGCACGCGCGAGCAGCTCGAGCGCGAGCTCGCGCTGCACCAGCAGGATCGCACGCGTCTCGCACGGGAGACCGAAGCGCAGCAGCGTACAGCGCAGGGCAGGCTCGCCGCCGAAAGCACGCTGGCGATGCTCGGACTCCACTTGGACGAGATTGCCTTCTATCTGGATCGCGGTCGGCATTACCGCTTCCACACCAGGCGGTTTTCCGCCTGGACCGGCATGCCGCCCGAGCGCATCGACGGGTCCGCTTTCGAGGAGGCCTTGCTGCCGCGCAACGCCGAGGCGCTGCGCCCGCTGTTGCTCGATGCCCTGGACGGGCGCGCCGGGCGGGCCGAGCTATCGCTCACGCCGCGCGAGGGCAGCGAGCAGCGCGTCCTCGCCGAATGTTTTCCGCAGCGCGACGCCAGCGGCCAGGGCGGCGGCGTGCTGGTGTTGATGCGAAAATCGCAGGGCCTCGCCGCAGCCGCGCCCCAGCATAGCGACGTATCCGCAACCGAGGCAACGCAGGCCGGCACCACCACGCTGCTCGTCGCCGACGAGAGCGGCAACGCGGTCTACCTCAAATCGCTCACCGAAGAGCTGCGCGGCTGGGGCAATCCGCGCGAACGCATCCGCGAGGCGATTCAAAGCGACGGTTTCGACCTGTACGCGCAGGACATCATCGCTCTGGGCACAGACGCGCCGATCAAATCCATGCACGAATTGCTCATCCGCATGCGCGACGAGGAACAGAACATGGTGCCCCCGGGCACCTTTCTGCCGATTGCCGAGCGCTTCAACATGATGCCCGACATCGACCGTTTCGTGGTGCGGAAGGCCCTCGCCGCCCGCGCCGCCGCAAACGCGGCCGCCGCCCCGATGCTGTGCATCAACCTCGCGCGCGCCAGCATCGAGGACCCCTCCTTCGCGGAGTTCATCGCACGCGCGCTCGAACACAGCGGCATACCCGGCGAAGCACTGTGTTTCGAGATCGCCGACGGCGATGCGATTGCCTGCCTCCCGGCGGCGGTGAGCTTCGCGCGCGCACTCAAGCCGCTGGGATGCCGCTTCACGCTCGACGGTTTCGGCCGCGCGGGCATCGGCTTCGAGCACGTCAAAGCGCTGCCGCTGGATTTCCTCAAGATCGACGGCAGCATTATTTTGCAGATCCTGCGCGTGCCCGAGGCGTTGGCCAAGGTGCGTGCGATCCAGCGCGTCAGCAAGGTAATCGGCATGCGCACCATCGCCGAAATGGTGGAGAGCGACGACAGCCTAGCGCGGCTGCGCGCGATCGGGGTCGATTATGCCCAGGGCTTCGGCATCGCCCCGCCGCGTCCCTTTTCGCAGAGTATCGCTTGATCGCAGAACAGTTGCGCTCTGGGATAAATCCCGACTGCCGGTCGGAATTGTGGTTTTTTCGTCCGATCGATTGACACCGGAACCTTACGTGCGCTTCAATGCGCCTATATTCGAGTCTTGTAAAAGTCAGCATCCACGCGCGGCCTTGCCGTGAACTGAAGCGACCATGACCGCACCCCCATTTCTGACGCTGCACGAGCTGGTAAAGAAGGCGCGGCAAAAGCTCAATCACGACAACTGGGACTATATCGTCGGCGGCGCCGAAACCGAAACCACCGTCCGGCGCAACCGGCTCGCCCTCGATTCGATCGCGTTCCGGCCGCGGGTGCTGCGCGACGTCAGCCGCGTGGATCCCTCGACCCGATTCCTGGGGCGCGCGCTGCGCCTGCCGATCGTGCTCGCGCCGATCGGCGGCCTGGAGCTGTTCGCGCCCGAAGGCGGCGCCGCCGCGGCCAAGGCGGCGCAGGAGTTCGGCGTCGCGCACATGCTGAGTTCGGTGTGCGAACCGGGCCTGGACGCCGTGGCGCAGGCGGCACCCGCGGCGCTGCGCATGTTCCAGCTCTACACGCGCGGCGATGGCGACTGGGTCGACGCGATGGCCGCGCGCGCCATCGCCGCGGGCTACGCCGCGCTTTGCCTCACCGTCGACACCGCCTACTACAGCCGGCGCGAGCGCGATCTGGCGAAGCGCCATAGCCGCAGCGGCCCGATGCCGCAGCGGGAATTTCAGGCCCGCCTTAGCTGGAGCGACGTCGCCAGGCTCAAGGCCAAGTTCGCGATCCCGCTCATCCTGAAGGGCATTGCCACCGCGGAAGATGCCACGCTCGCGCTCGAGCACGGCGTGGACATGATCTACGTGTCGAACCACGGCGGGCGCCAACTCGACCACGGCCGCGGCGCCATGGAGCTGCTGCCCGAAATAGCCGCCGCGGTCGGCGCGCGCGTGCCCATTATCGTCGACGGCGGATTCAGTCGCGGCACGGACATCGTCAAGGCCCTCGCCGCCGGTGCAAGCCTGGTGGGCCTCGGCCGCATGCAATGCATAGGTCTGGCCGCGGGCGGACAGGCGGGCCTGGTGCGCCTGCTCGAACTCCTGGAGGAGGAGATCCGCATCTGCCTCGGCCTGCTCGGCGTCAATGCCTGGGCCGAACTCGACCGCTCCTATCTGCATCCCGCTCCCCCGGTCGGCGCGGGCGACACGCTGGCTGCCTTCCCGCTGCTCGCACTCGACGAGCGGTCTTTTTACTAAACGGCTTCGCGATCCCAACCTGGAAAAGGCGCCCTATGCGATGGACTGAACGACGCGAGCGTTTCCGCGCACTGCTCGAGGGCAAGGCCTGCATACATCCGGCCTCGGTATTCGATCCGGTTTCGGTGCGCATCGCCGAGGACCTCGGCTTCGAGCTCGGCATGTTTGCCGGATCGATCGCATCCCTGGCGGTGCTGGGCGCGCCCGACCAGACGCTGATCACCTTGACCGAATTCGCCGAGCAGGCGCATCGCATCTGTCGCGCCGGCGCCTTGCCGCTGCTGGTGGACGCGGACCACGGCTACGGCAACGCGCTCAACGTCATGCGCACGGTGGAAGAACTCGAGACCGCGGGCATCGCCGCGCTCACCATCGAAGACACCGCCTTGCCCCAGGTTTTCGGCGCGGGCGCGACGGCGAAGCTGATCTCCGTCGAAGAAGGCGTGGGCAAGATGAAAGCCGCGCTGGCGGCCAGGCGCGATCCACGCCTGGCCGTTGTCGGACGCACCAGCGCCGTGGCGGTCAGCGGCCTTGAGGATGCGCTCGCAAGGGCCAGGGCGTATGCAGCGGCGGGGGTCGATGCGCTGTTTTTCACCGGCGTGCGCACGCGCGCGCAACTCGAGGCGCTCGCCGCGGGCTGCAAGGTCCCCATCGTGCTCGGCGGCGTCGGCGCCGACCTGAACGACCGCGACTATCTCGGCGCACAGGGCGTGCGCATCAGCCTGCAGGGGCACCAGCCGTTCATGGCGGCGGTGGCGGCGTGCCCTCGCGCAGCGCTTTCATGGTCTCGCGCACCGCCGCCGGCCAAGCTCGCCAACATTGCATCGGCACAACTGATGCAGCAAGTCAGCCGCGATGGCGACTACGCGCGCTGGAGCGAGAGCTTCCTCGGCGGCTCGAAGGGCTGAAACAGCGCACATGCATCCGGACAGCGCGCCGCTCGCAGGACTGGTGGTGATCGAACTCGGCCACAGCGTCGCCGCGCCCTTCGCCGGGCAGATCCTGGCCGATCTGGGCGCAGAAGTGATCAAGGTGGAAAAAGCCGAAGGCGACGACGCGCGCCACTGGGGGCCGCCGTTCTGGGAAGGGGCATCGGCCTCGTTCCAGCCGCTCAACCGCAACAAGCAATCGGTGGTGTGCGATCTGCGCGACGCGGCCCAGCTCGCCGCGCTCAAGCGCCTGATCCACGATCGCGCCGACATGGTGCTGCAGAATCTGCGCCCGGGCCAGGTGGAAAAGCTGGGGCTGGACGGCGCGTCCCTTGTCGCCGATAAACCGGAGCTGATCTATTGCAACGTCGGCGCCTTCGGCAGCCAAGGTCCGCTCAAGGACCGGCCCGGCTACGACCCGCTGATGCAGGCCTTCGGCGGCATCATGAGCACCACCGGCGAGGAAGGACGGCCGCCGGTGCGCGTCGGCCCCTCCATCGTCGACCTCGGCACCGGCATGTGGGCGGTGATCGGCATGCTCACCGCGCTCAAGCGCCGGGCGGACAGCGGCCGCGGCGGCGTCATCGCCGTTTCGCTGTTCGAGACCGCGGCCGGCTGGATGTCGCTGCTCGCCGCCAACTATCAGGCTTCGGGCGAATTGCCGAAGCGGCTCGGCTCGGGCGCGATCGGCATTGCGCCTTACCGCGCCTATGCCACCCGCGACAGCGACCTCGTCGTCGCCGCCGGCAGCGATGCGCTGTTTCGCAAGCTGGCGCAGGTACTGGGGCATCCGCAATGGGCCGACGACCCGCGCTACGCCAGCAACCCCAAGCGCGTCGCGAACCAGAACACGCTGTACCCGCTGATCGAAGCGGAAATGCAAAAGCGCAGCAACGCCGAATGGATCGCGCTGCTCGAGCTGGCCGGCATACCCTGCGCGCCGGTGCAGAACGTGGCGGAAATGATCGCGCACGAGCAGACCCGGGCGCTGGGCCTGGTGCAGGAGGTGCCCGACAGCGCGATGAAATTCATCGGCCTGCCGCTCTCCTTCGACGGCCAGCGGCCCGCGATCCGCAGCCGCCCGCCCGCACTGGGCGAGCACACGCAGCAGATTTTCAAGAACAAGGAGTGACCGAACCATGGACCTGCCAAACTATGAGACGCTCAAGACCGAGACGCCTGAGCCGCATGTGCTGCTGGTAACCCTCAATCGGCCCGAGATCGCCAATGCGCTCAACACTCAAATGGGGCGCGATTTTCTCGACCTGTGGACGCGCCTGACCGAAGACGCGGGAGAGGTGCGCTGCGTGGTGCTCACCGGCGCCTGCGACCGGGTATTCTGCGCCGGCGCCGACCTGAAGGAGAGGAACGGCATGACGCGCGAGCAATGGCGGCGCCAGCATGAGCTGTTCGAGCGCCACTATTGGGCGATGACCGACCTGCCCGTGCCGGTGATCGCGGCGGTCAACGGCCACGCGTATGCCGGCGGCTTCGAAGCGGTGCTCTCCTGCGACTTCGCCTACGCCGTAAACAGCGCGCGCTTCGCGCTGACCGAAGTGACCCTGGGCATCATGCCCGGCGCCGGCGGCACGCAGAACCTGCCGCGCGCGGTGGGCGAGCGCCGCGCCAAGGAAATCATCATGACCGCGCGCCCCTTCTCTGCGCAGCAGGCGTACGACTGGGGCGTGGTCAATGCGGTGTGCGCGCCGGGCGAGCTCATGCCAAAAGTGCTGGACACCGCGCGCGCCATCGCCGGCAACGCGCCCTTGTCCATCCGCCAGGTGAAGAAATCGGTGCGCTATGGCATGCAGATGGAGCTCAAAACCGCCTACCGCTTCGAGGTCGA
>DAIDTN010000060.1 GCA_027457185.1 Burkholderiales bacterium
CCGGCGCATAGCGCCGCGCCGAAGCCGAAGGTCAAGTCGACTGCCGCTGCAAAGTCCAAGGCGGTAGTGCATGCTCTGGGGACGTTCAGCGATGCGTTGCGTGATGGCGGCAGCGGTCCGCTCATGACGCGCTTGCCGGCGGGTGGTTTCCAAATGGGTAGCGCGGCAAACTCGCTCAATTTCGATGAGACTCCGCGCCATGAGGTAAAGCTCAAGGCCTTCGCCATCGGCAGTTATGAAGTGAGTTTCGCCGATTACGACCGTTTTGCAACGGCTACCGGCCGCAGCCTGCCCGACGACCATGGCTGGGGACGCGGCAATCAGCCGGCGATCAACGTCAGTTGGGACGATGCGGCCGCCTACGCGCGATGGCTGTCCGAGCAGACCGGTCACCGCTATGCGCTGCCCAGCGAAGCGGAGTGGGAATACGCTGCGGCGGCCGGTACCAGCACGTTCTATTTCTGGGGTAATAGCGGCGGCGAGAATCACGCGGTCTGGTTTAACTGCGGCAGTCGCTGGGATAATCGCCAGACCGCACCCGTCGGCAGCTTTGCTGCCAATGCCTTCGGTCTCTACGATACGGCCGGCAACGTGCTGGAATGGGTGGCGGATTGTCGCCACGAAGGTTATCAGGGCGCGCCCGCCGATGGCAGTGTCTGGGCCGGCGGCGATTGCACGCGACACATGGCGCGCGGCGGAGCCTATGATTCACCGGTCGACAATCTGCGCATCCAGAGCCGCCCGTATTTCGCGACCGGCGTACGCCTCAACAATCTTGGTCTGCGCGTGGTGCGGCGAGACTGAGAGGAGATCGTCTGATCTGCCCGAGACAACAGCGGGCGCGAATTTTCTCGAGACAAGAAAAAACCGCGGCTCGCCGGTGTCGCTATCCCACTGGGGGCGCGAGCAACCGGCAGACCGCGGTTCGCGGTGTTGTATCGGAACGCTTAGAGCGCCTGCATATCGTCCAGAAAGGTGTCCAGGGGCGCCTCGGCCAGTGTCGGTGGCAGGGCAAGGATCGTTGGCACGGTCACTTCCTGCCGGTGCAATCCGCAGTGCAGTTCCTCGACCGCCGGGTTCCAGCCCGAGCATAATACTTCGACCGCATAATCAGTATTGGCCGCCGCTGTCTGGTAGCATATGTCGTCGGAGTTCATGTCGATCTCGATCACCATGGTTAGGTCCTCGCTGGTGTGGATGCGGATCACCCTTCACACTCTTTATAACGGCCCAGCCGGGACAAAGTTAAGTGGCTGCCAGGGTAGGGCTCGGTGACTACAGAATGAAGTTGTTGACGTTACACTTTTATTCCACGCGCGCCCCCTGTGACCTGGCCGGCCCCGAGTTCTGTCCTTAATGCACTACCTACACAGTTATCACGCCGGCAATTTCGCGGACGTTTTCAAGCATAGCCTGCTCTGTCTGCTGTTCGAGGCCTTGCGCAAAAAGGACGCGCCGTTCTGTTATCTGGAAACCCACGCAGGCGCCGGTGTCTACGACCTGCGCGGTGCCGACGCGCGCAAGACCGGTGAATGGCGCGGCGGCATCGGCAGAATTTGGCGGCAGCGTGCCGCGTTGCCGGAACTGGCCGGCTATTTCGCGGCCGTTCAGGAACTGAATCCGACTCTCGCCGCCGCTGTCGATCTGTTGCGCTACTATCCCGGTTCGCCGGCCATCGCCCGCGCGTTGCGGCGCGCGCAGGACCGCCTGGTGCTGATGGAATCGCAGGCCGAACCGCACGCCGCGCTGGCCGAGTATTTCAGCAGGGAGCGGCATGTGGCGGTGCATGCGCAGGACGGTTATCAGGGGTTGACGGCGTTTCTGCCGCCGCCCGAAGCGCGAGGTTTAGTGCTGATCGATCCACCGTTCGAGAGCCCGATGGAATTTACCCAAGCCTTGGCGGCGCTGCGCACCGCGCAAACACGCTGGCCGACCGCGTGCCAGATATTGTGGTATCCGATCAAGGATCGCGCGCCGGCGCAGCGTCTGCAGCGGGCCTTGATCGAGTCGGGAATGCGCCGGATTCTATGCGCCGAACTGTGCGTTCTGCCTGACGATGTGGCGCTGCGCCTGAACGGCTGCGGCATGATCCTGATAAATCCGCCCTGGCAGATCGATGCGGCGTGTGTGGCCTTGTTGCCGCGCCTGCTCGATGTCCTGCGTGTGGAAGGTCCGGGGCGCACGCGGGTCGAATGGCTGGTGCCGGAATGAGTCCGGCGGTGTTGCGCTGCCGCGATGTGGACTTGGCCGCTCTGCGGTCGCTGCTGGGGAATTATGGCTTGAGTCTGCTGACCGTATCGGATGAGACCGCTATTCCCGGCAGTTACTGGGGCGACAGCGAAGCGGGACTGCTCGGCATGCGTGTGCTGGCCCGCGCCGATACCCCGCTGCATTCGGTTTTGCACGAGGCCTGCCATTGCCTGTGCATGGATGCGGCGCGGCGGGCTGTGCTGCACACCGATGCCGGCGGCGACACCGACGAGGAAAACGCCGTCTGTTATCTGCAAATCCTTCTGGCGGATTTTTTGCCGGGTGTGGGCCGCGCGCGCCTGTTCGCGGACCTGGACGCCTGGGGTTACAGCTTCCGATTGGGTTCGGCGCAGCGCTGGTTCGAGGAAGATGCGCAGGAAGCGCGGGAATGGCTCGTCCGCGAAGGTCTTATCGACGCCGCTGCCACGCCTACCTGGCGGCTGCGGGTTTGATGGCGATCGCGCGGATCAGCGGATTATCAGGGAAACGCCGGAATAGTTGGTTCGACACCGTGCATGTCGGCTTCCGGGTGATGGCGTTTTATCATGGTCGACACAGCGCCCACCTGAGACTTGGGGACGTCGATCATCATCAGGAACTGCCCGTCGTCAATGGCATGCTGGAATTCCTTGAGACGACTGCTCGGCACGTCGGTAGCGATCATCCCCGAGGCCCAGGCGCCGATACCGGCGCCGGCCAAGGCGATGCCCAGCAACGCGCCGCCGCCCAGCACCAGCCCCTCCATCGGGAAACTCACCGCCACCAGGCCGGCCAGCACACCGGTGACGCCGCCGAGGGCCAAGCCCTGTTCAACGCCATGGACGAAATCGCTTTTCTGCAGCAAAGTGGCTTCCGGCAAGTGTTCCAGCGGGGTGCCCGCCTTCGCCAGTACATGGATGTGGCGTTCTTCGATGCGCGCCAGCAATAATTCATCCACCACCTGACGGGCGCGCTCTTGACTCGGTAACAGAAAATAAAGCCGTCTTCTCATGACCGCCTCCGTTCAACACCAAGTGATAAATAATAGGGTTGTCTGTGGATCAGACTTATTTGAGTATAGTGCACGAAAACGGTGCCGGCGGGGTTTCAGGCGGCGATCTGACCCGCCACGTCATCCAGGGCGGCCGCGCCCGCCAGCACCGATGCCAGCATGGCATCGACCTGTGATTCGCTCAGATCGAGCGCGGCGCGGCTGGCCGCGAGGGTATGTCCGCTCTCATAGCCGGCAAGACCCTGGGTTTGCAGCAGTTGCGTGGCAAGTCGCACCAGTTGCGGATAGCCGGCGTGGACGCCGTCATAGTGGGGGTTGTGGTGCTCGCGCACGCTGGTGATGATTTCCGTCGGTAGCCGCCAGGCTTCCATCAGCCAAGTGCCGAGTTCGGTGTGCGTCGCACCCAGGTGTTCCAGTTCCAAATCCTGCAACGCTCGCCGCGGCCTGTTGAGCAGCGCCTGATTGAAACGTGCGAACTCGTCGGGAAACAACTGACCGCCGAGCAGAAAGCCGAAGTCGTGCAGCAGCCCGGCCAGATAGGCGAGCCCGGGGCGCAGGCGCTGTGACGGCGGCAGCAGTTTGTTGAGCGCCTGGGTGAGCGCGGCGCTGTAGACCGCGTCGCGCCAGAAGGCCCGCAGTCCCAAGGGACCGTCAAGCGGGATGCGGAACGCGCGTCCGCTGGCGATACCAAAAGCAATATCCATCACCATGTCGTAGCCGAGCACGCGCGAGATGGCGTCCTGTAGGGAATCGAGTTTGCCGCGGTAACCGAACAACGGCGAGGAAGCGTAGCGGATTACCTGCGCGGCCAGGCTGGGATCAAGCTCCACGATGCGCGCCAGATCCAGTATGTTGCCGTACGGATTAGCGCGCAGTTGCAGAATCCGCTGCGCCATTTCCGGCATCGGCGGCAGTTGGGTGAGGCGCTGCAGGCGCGCTTTGATGGTGTGCTGTAGCGGAGGCGGCGCACTGGGCGCCGACGTAAATTCAGGCTCAGGCGGGGCGACACGCTGCGCGATGTGCTCGCCATGCCAGGCATTCTGCTGCAGCAGGGCGAAGCCGCGCGCACTGACGCGGATCAAGTCGACGCCATTGCCGGCCTGGAAATAGATCGGATCGATACCCGTCAGGCTACTGTCCACTATCGTCTTGATACCGTACACGGCGGGCAGCGGCGGCAGTGCAGTCGCCGTGCAGTCCTGAAACGCGGTCAGGGCGGACGGTGGCGGCGTGATCGCAAAGTCACGCTGCAATTGCTTGTTCAAAGCGTCCAGATCGATGCGGTGATCGTCG
>DAIDTN010000061.1 GCA_027457185.1 Burkholderiales bacterium
CGCCATGGTCACGCTGTCCTCGTCCCAGTTCGCCATCGCGCGCTCGCCCCTGGCCAGCCCGCGCAGCCCCGGCGCGAACCAGCTGTTGGCCGCGAATATGCTTTTGCGCTGCAGGCGCCGCCGCGGAAGATATGCACCGAAGGACATAATTCCAAATTCGCTCGCCATATGCCCGCCGAAAGATCACAATCAGGAAGGGTTTTAGACCGTAGCGCAAGTATGCCACAGCCGTTCTGAAACCTCCCGCACCGGTGCACTTTGTGAAATATTGTGACGCGTAGCGTAGCTTCGCGCGCTTGCTTCATACTTGCCCGTAAGCCGGCACACCCGCGCACAAGAAAATCGATATGCCGAAGTGGGCACGGAGGAGGAAGGCAAGAACATGCAATGGAAGTCTGAGTTTGAAACCGGCATAGCCGAAATTGACCGCCAGCACCGGACGATCGTGCAGCTGGTCTCCGATTTCGAAACTGCGGTCAATGCACGCGCAAACTGGAATAGCTTGCACCCCATGGTCCATCGCGCCAAGGAATATGCCAAGTTCCATTTCGCGGTTGAGGAATCGCTGATGCAGATCTACGATTATCCAAGCATGACCGCACATCGATCCGAGCATCGCTTCGTCTTGGAGCGTGTCGCCGATCTGGAAGGGGGAGTGCTCAGAAAGGACACGATAGTCGATTTGGTGCCGCTATTTCGCACCTGGCTGCTCAGCCATTTCATGGACAGCGACCGGCACTTCATTGAATTCGTGCATAGGAGGACGGCGCGCAGCGGGAATACCGCAGTTGCGAACGTGCTGCCCCAAGTGCTGATTGCCGATGCCGACGCGGAAAACCGCGATCTGCTCAAGATAGTGCTCCAGGCAAACAGTTTTAGGGTGACTCTTGCGGCCGATGGAATGGAGGCGCTTGCCGCCGCGCGCAGCGATCCGCCCAACATCATCGTTTCGGACGTACCGATGCCGAACATGGACGGCTTTGCCCTCTGTCGCGCCTGGATGCTGGATGCGGGTCTCAAGCGCATTCCATTCATTTTCTACTGCGGGCATCATGTTCGCCCGGACGAAGAGCAATTCGCGCGTACTTTGGGTGCGGCGCGCTACCTCACTAAGCCACTGCAAGCGGAGTTGTTCTTGCGCGAACTGCGCGCAGTGCTGCCAGCGGCGGGCCGCATCAGTTCGGCTGCCTGAAGCGAGGAGCGGGCCGGTGGTCGTGGCGATCCGCCGATGAACAATGCGCTGAAAAGCGGGTTTCCTCCGTTCGTGGACGAACAGAGTCTGAGATCGGCGATCGAATCGGTTTGTGCCCAGTTCGGGCGGGTGATCTATTTGAGAATTCACTCCGCGACGCGCGCACCAGAGTCCGGTCTTCATTGTGCCTGCTTCTTGCGACTAGAGCCGGCGGAAGCCGCAATCAAGCTGAAATCAAGACTCGATGTGATCTACTTCTGTCCCGAGATCGCTTTCTTCGCCGACGTGGATGAAAATTGGGCCGGCTCGGCGACATCGTCGTGCTTGATCGACGTGCGGGCGGACCACGCCGCGGACGATGAGGCGGGCGATGGAACCCGGCGGCAGCGACCCACCAATCACAACTCGAACCGGTAGTCTCTCATTGCTGGTCTCGGGCGCGCGGGCTTGCACTTGAGCACCGCGCCTTCCGCCGGAAAGCCTGGAACCGGCGGGAGAGATGCGCTCCTGCGGGTGATCGGGCGCGAGTTCAGGATCGAGACGTGCAATCACCACCGCCAGGAAAGTGCCACGGGAACGGCGCTGAATCTGTTCGGTGCATGAGCACGGGTAACGGCCATATGCCTGCGACGGTTCCTCCGACTCAGACAGCGCGCGCCAGCAGCAGGTCGAACCCGGGATAGCTGTCGGCGGTCAGCGCAAACTTGCTGGCAAAATCGCTGAGGGATTCGCCGCTCGTCAATGCCGCCAAATACCCTTGGCCATCGTGTATCCAGCTTCCGCCGACCAGCGTCACGCCTCGGGCGAACAGTGCATCGGGCAGGCAACCCGCACTCGGCCCGACCATGGCGAACCAGCGGGCGTTGCGGCAGCAGGCGATCATGCGGTCCAGCGTGTCGTTCAGCAGCAGCGTGCTGGTGGAGACCACCTTGCTGCAGCCGGAAAGTTCTTCGGCGTCGAGGGTCACGCGATAGCCATCGTGCTGGCCCACCAGTTGCGGTTTTAATTCCACTATGGTGAGCCGGGCGCCGCTGGCTATGATCCGGCGCAGCAGCGGCGTGAACTTTCCGATCATGCCGATGTGCTCGCCCGGCTGCGGATTTAAATGCCCGATCGAGTCGGAACTGTCCACTGGGCGAAATCCCGCCCGGTCGTACAGGCAGCGCGTGAGGGCGTTGGCGGCGGCGAAGCCCAGGGTCTTCCAGATGCCGCTGTCGCTGACATAGCGGCGCGCCAGCGCCAGCGTATCGGCGCCGGGAAGGCCAAAGCTGTCGGCCCCGGCGATCAGCCGCTCGAAGGTGTCGTCGAGCAGAACGTAGGACAGGCCGATAGAACCGTCCTCGAGTTCCAGCGCACAGAATTCGCCTCTGTTGCCCTGCCTGTCATAAACCGGCGGTAAATGCAGAGCGCGCACGCGCGGCAAAGGGCCCTGCGCGGCAAAGGCTTCCAGTTGGGCAAGGTATTCGTCGGCGAAGCTCATTCGCAAAGTCACTTTAAGTGCGGGGCGTCCGCAGCCAAATGCGGGATCGGCCCTAAAGCGTGGACGTGTAGTCGGACATTGCCGGCCGCGGCTTCACCGATTTGCGCCTGATCACCGTGCCGACCGTCAGAAAGCAAAGCGGCTGTTAATGCGCGCTCAGCCCGAACAGCGATCTCATTTGCGGCGAGTACAGCGCCCGACCGCTCGACAGGCCCGCGCCGAACCCGAGCGCATGGGCGACGAGCAGCATGTTCTGAATGGCGCAGCCGGCGGAGATGATGCGCTCCTGCGGATGCGTCGGCCCGAGTTCAGGATCGAGGCGCGCGACCACCAGGGCCAGGAAAGGGCTGCGATACGCTTTCGACCTCGCCTCCCGCATCTGCACCTCGGTCGCCTCGGCATCGCGCGCAATCAGCGCTTCGGCAAAGGCCTCACCCAGAAGATGGCGCCGCTCCGCAGGAATGACGATCAGGCGCCAGGGATTCAAGTGTCCGTGGTCCGGCGCCGCAGCCGCTGCGCCAAGGATTTGCTCGTTTTGCCGCGAGTTCGGTCCAGGATCGCCCAGCCGCTTGGGCGAGGCGTGCTGGCGCGAATGAATCAGCGTGAGCGCCGCGTCCAGCACTTCCTGGTCAGACGTCAAATCCATGCCGGTCGATAATCCAACTTAGAACTCGTAACAAAAGCCATTTTGTTGCGGTCTGATTTAGGGGAGCACGAGGGGAGACGCCCCATAGGAAGTCCCCGTAGGGGATATCCCCTCGTATTGTTACAAACTCTTACCGCGGTCGTTGGCCCATGTGGTTTGCGCTCAGCCTATCACGATAGCGCTGCCACGATAGCGCTGCCGCATCCAAAGCAGATGCCGAAAGCCGCTCCGGAAACAATAGCTAGGACGTTCGGGGCGTCTCTGCGTGTCATTGAGCCGCAACCGGCGGCGAAGCCGGCGCAGATGCGGCCGGATTCTCGCCCGCAGGGTTTTGCCCGACTGATCCCAGAATGGTCCCCGGCGCCGGCAACGCTTTGGGCGCATCGCCGGCAGCCGCCTTCGGAACATTCTCGGCGTAGAAATAATCGGTTGGCCTGCGCCAAGCGTCCACGGTCGCGGGCGCAGACGCGTCGTGCACACTCGCCTGCACCACGCCCGCTGGCACCGCATAGGGGTGATCGGGCACGTCCTTGAGCGCCACGCGCATATAGTCCTCCCATATCGGCAGCGCGGCACGCGCGCCTACCTCCCCCTTGCCGAGCGAGCGCGGCCGGTCGAATCCGATCCACGCGACCGCGACCTGGCTCGGGTCGTAGCCGTCGAACCAGGCATCCACGTAATTCTCGGTAGTGCCGGTCTTTCCGGCGATATCCTGCCTGCCGAGGGACTGGGCGCG
>DAIDTN010000062.1 GCA_027457185.1 Burkholderiales bacterium
ATTTTGAGTCCAATAAAAATTTCTCGAGTACATCTAGAGTCATTTTGTCATGTCGATATTCCGTGGGAAAACGCCGCCGCACCCTATCGCATCCAGCCTGAGCGGTCTCCTGCGCCGTGCGACAAATAGACCTCTTTAAGAGAGCGCCAGATGCGCCTTAGTTCAACCTGAATTTGTAAGAAAATATTTCTGCCGCATCCGCCCATGACCCAGCACGATAACAGGCAGGAGCTATCCCTCGTTGGGGAAAGCATCTATGCCGTTGGTGGTTGGCGCGCGTGCAGGAAGCGCAGCAAACCGGTCTCCCGCGGAGAGGGTGCAGATTTAACCAACCCCAGCGTAACCCCGGACCAGAAGCGAAAACAGCCCGCCCCGAGGAGGGCCGCATGAACTGGTGGCGAATCCGTGATTCGAACACGGGACCTGCGGATTATGATTCCGTCGCTCTAACCGGCTGAGCTAATTCGCCAAGCGAAGGCGCGGATTATCCTCGCGCCGCACTGCTCCTGTCAAGCGATCTTGCTTGCTATGCGGCTGAATTCAGGAAGAAAAAATCGGCGCGCGCGAGCCCGGAGGCGGCGTCTGCCGGGGCGCGGCGCAGCCGGAGCCGGCTGTCATCGTTGTCGCGTTTTGCGCTGTTGGCGGCCATTGCGTTTAGAATCCCCGCATGGACTTCGATATCGTCATTGTCGGCGCCGGCCTGGTCGGCGCGAGTTTCGCCATGGCGCTGCGCGGCGGCGGGCTTAAGCTGGCGCTGGTCGAGGCGCAGGCGCCGGCAGCCGTTGCCGATGATTGGGATAGTCGCGTCTACGCCATCAGTCCCGGCAGTGCTGCGTTCCTGCAAAGCATGGGCGTATGGAAACGGCTGGATCGCAACCGCATCGGCGCTGTGCACGAAATGCACATTCACGGCGACGCCGCGAGTGCCCAGTTGCGCTTCTCCGCCTACGAGGTGGGTGTCGCCGAACTCGCCGCTATCGTCGAGAGCCGCCGTCTGCAATCGGTGCTGTGGCAGGGACTGGAGTTCCAGCACGAGCTGGAACTCATCTGCCCGGAACGCTGCACAGCGCTGCAACTGCACGAGGATGCGGCCGAACTCACCTTGGCCGGCGGTAGAACCCTGCGTGCGCGGCTGGTGGTCGCGGCCGATGGCATGCATTCCTGGGTGCGCGAGGCGGCCGGGATCGCAGCTGAGGTGAACGCCTACGGCCAGATGGGCTTGGTGGCGAATTTCGCCTGCGCGCAGCCGCACCACAACACGGCTTTCCAGTGGTTCCGCAGCGACGGCGTGCTCGCTTATCTGCCGCTGCCGGGCCAACGCATGTCCATGGTGTGGTCCACGGCCGATGCCCATGCCGCGGAGCTCCTTGCCCTGCCGGCGGAAACGCTCTGCGCCCGGGTGGCCGAAGCCGGCAAGGACGCGCTGGGGGAACTCGACCTGCTGTCGCCCGCGCTGCAATTCCCGCTGGCGCGGCTGCGCGCGGGGCGCCTGGCCGCGCCGCGCATCGCCTTGATCGGCGATGCCGGCCACGTGGTGCATCCCTTAGCCGGCCAGGGCGTCAATCTCGGTTTCGGCGATGCACGTGTTCTGGCCGGGGTGCTGATGCAACGTGAACAATTTCGCGATCCCGGTGAAATTCGCCTGCTGCGGCGCTATGAGCGCGCCCGCGCCGAAGATATACTCGCGCTTGCCTGGGTTACCGACGGATTGCAGCGGCTGTTCGCCACACCCGGGGGCGTTGTGGCGAAGCTGCGCAATGCCGGACTGAACTTAACCAACGCCTTGCCGGTCGTAAAGAACTTGCTTATCCGCCGCGCTTTAGGCTGAACCGTAATTAAAGGAAAAACATGTTGAATCGCATATTGGCCGTTGTCCTGCTCGGTTCGGTAATGGCGCTGGCACAAGCCGCAGAACCCGCACCCGCGGGCAAGCTCTCCACCGAGAACATCATCAAACACGCCCTCGAGGGCCGGCTGGGCGGGGTCAAGGTCGATACGGTGACCAAGACCCCTTATCTCGGCTTGTACGAAGTGCGTGTAGGCACTGAGATCATCTACACCGACGCAAAGATGACTTACATTTTCAGCGGCAACATCATCGATGCCAAGACCATGCAGAACCTGACCCAGAAGCGAATGAACGAGTTGAACGCCATCAAGTGGGACGATCTGCCGCTCGACGCCGCTTTCAAAACCGTGCATGGCAACGGCAAGCGATTGCTGGCGGTGTTCGTCGATCCCAACTGTCCTTATTGCAAGCGTTTCGAGAAAGACCTGGCCAAGGTCGACGACATTACCGTCTACACTTTCCTGTTCCCGATTTTGTCGCAGGATTCGAAGCAGAAAGCGCAGGCGATATGGTGTTCCGCGGACAAATCCAAAGCCTGGAACGATCTGATGCTGAATGGCAAGGTGCCCGCGGCGGCGAGCTGCAACACGCCGATCGAGGAAAACATGCAGTTCGCGCGCAAGAACAACATCACCGGCACGCCGACGCTTGTGTTCGCCAACGGCGAGCGCGTGCCCGGCGCGGTTTCGGCGGAGCAGCTGGAGAAGATGCTTGCGCTGAACGAAAAAAAATAGCGGGTTGCCTCTACAGGAACCGTCCGGCAGCCTGAACGACGGCCACAACTGCTGGCCTGTTCGCGATTATTGCGGCAGCGGATAACCGCGCGGCAGCAACACCCACATTCTGGCGCTTTGGCGCATGCGCCCCGCCTGCGCGCCCGCGGCGTCGCCAAAACCCCAAAAGTAATCGGCGCGCACCGCGCCGTGGATCGCGCCGCCGCGATCCTGCGCCAGTACCAGGCGCGCAAGCGCTTGCGTGGTCCCCGGCCAGGTGGTGGCGAGAAACACCGGTGCGCCCAGCGGAATGAAACGCGGATCGACGGCGATGGAGCGCTCCGGCGTGAGCGCCACGCCCAGGGCGCCTATGGGGCCATCGGCGTCGGAACCGTTCCCCAACGTAGCCGAAGGCAACTCGCGGAAAAAGACGTAGCTCGGGTTCTGGTCGAGCAGCGCGTCCAGTTTTGCCGGATGGGCCGCGCCCCAGGCTTTGATGCCCTGCATCGATGCGTCCTCCAGCTTCAGTTCGCCCTGTTCGACCAAATAGCGTCCGATGGACTTATACGGCTGGCCATTCTGGTCGGCGTATCCCACGCGCACGACCTCGCCCGAAGGCAGCCGCACCCGGCCCGAGCCTTGAATCTGCAGAAAGAACAGATCCAGCGGGTCGTCCACCCAGAGCAATGCTTTGCCGGCGAGTGCGGGCAGCCCGCGCTCGATCTCGGCGCGCGGGTAATACGGCACTACGCGCCTGCCTTCGAGCCGTCCGCGCAGGCGCAGGTGCTTCAGCTCCGGATCGATCGCAGCCAGATCGACGGTGAGCAGGTCATCGGGCGCGGCGTAGAGCGGATAACGATATGGCCCCTGTTCGCGGCGGCTGCCGCGCAGCAGCGGTTCGTAGTAGCCGGTGACGAGTCCCTGCACGCTGCCGTCGGCGTCGGCTACCCGATAGGGCAGAAATTGCGACTCGAAGAATTCGCGCACCGAGGCGGCCGGCGGAAGCCGCTCGGCCAGCGCGCACGTCTCGCGCCAGGCCGCTTGCGCCTGCAGCCGGGTGCAGCTACGCAGAAATGCCGGCCAAGCGGCGCGCGGATCGTCGTCCGTCCATCCCGGCAGATCGGACCAGCTCACCGCCTCCAGAGTTTTTGCCTTGGGCTGCGCGGGCGTGAGTCCCGGGCATACCGGACAGACAGGGCAGGACGCGGCGGCAGGGCGGGCCTTAACCGCCGCCGGTGCCATCGGTCGCTCGGTGGCGCAACCGGCAAGCAGCGCGAACAGCGCCGCCGTACCGAGTGAGCGCCACTGGTTTATGATGCAGGCCATGGGGACGGAGTATAGCAACGCATGTGGATTTTTACGTCGAAGCAGGCGTCGCCCTGGGGCTGCTGCTGTTCGTCGTCTGGCGGACCTGGCCAAAGTCCGATAACAAGGATGAAGGTCAGATCAGGTAGGAGCGGCGTCTGTCGTTGTTCGTTGGTCGTTGTTCGAACCACGAACCACGTACCACGTACCACGTACCACGTACCACGACCAACGATACACGACCTAGTGCAGCACGCGCGGCACCGATAAGGTGAATTCAGGTATCGGCGCGTCGAACTGGGTGCCGTCCTCAGCCACCATCTGATAGCTGCCGCTCATGGTGCCGACTGGCGTGGCGAGCGCGGTGCCGCTGGTGTACGCGAAGTGCTCGCCGGGCTTGAGCAGGGGCTGGGCGCCGACTACACCGAGGCCGCGCACTTCCTGCACCTGGTTGTGTGCATCGGTGATGATCCAGTGGCGGCTGATCAACTGCGCCGGCAGCGTCCCGCTGTTGCGGATGGTGACGGTGTAGGCGAAGACGAAGCGGTCTTTCCCCTCGTCCGACTGCTCGGCGACGTATTGAGTCTCGGTGGAGACGTTGACGGCGTATTTCTTGTCCGATTGCATGCCGCCATTTTACACCGCGTCTGCAGCGTCTGCCTGGCGCAGTGCCTAAGGTTTTTCGGCGCGCGCCCGGGCGAGCGGGTAAAATGCGCGCAAGCATCGCCCGACACCGAGCACACTCCATGGCCACTTACCGCATCGCGCCGAGCATACTTTCCGCCGACTTCGCCCGCCTGGGCGATGAAGTGACCGGCGTGATCGCCGCCGGCGCCGACTGGATTCATTTCGACGTGATGGACAACCATTACGTGCCCAACCTGACCATAGGTCCGATGGTATGCGAGGCGATCCGGCCGCTGACCAAGGCGCCCATCGACGTGCACCTGATGGTCAAGCCGGTGGACCGCATCGTGCCCGACTTCGCACGCGCCGGCGCCGACATCATCAGCTTTCATCCGGAGGCGAGCGAACATGTCGACCGCACCATCGGTCTGATCCATGAGCAAGGCTGCAAGGCCGGGCTGGTGTTCAACCCGGGCACGCCGCTGGATTATCTCGACCATGTGCTCTATCGGCTGGACCTGGTGCTGATCATGTCGGTCAACCCCGGTTTCGGCGGGCAGAAATTCATCCCGCATGCGCTCGCCAAGCTGGCCGAAGCCCGCCGCCGCATAAACCAGGGCGGGCGCGAGATTCTGCTCGAGGTGGACGGCGGGGTCAATGCGGACAACATCGCCGCGATCGCGCGCGCCGGGGCCGACACCTTCGTCGCCGGCTCGGCCATTTTCGGCGCCAAGGACTACAAGGCGACGATCGCCGCGATGCGCGCGGCGATCCAGACCGGCTGAACCGGCATGCCGCTCGCGCGCGGTATCGCTGCCGTGATGATAGATCTCGACGGCACGCTGCTCGACACCGTGCCCGACCTCATCGCCGCGGCCGAACGCATGCTGGCCGCACTGGCATTGCCCCTGTGCACGCAGGAGGAGATCCGCAGTTTCATCGGCAAAGGCATTCCCAATCTGGTGCAACGCTGCCTGCAGGCGAGTGCCGGCGGCGCGCGCGCTGACGTTGTGCAGGACCGAGCGCTGCAGGCAAAGGCGCTGGCTTTGTACCAGGATTTCTATTTTGAAGAATCCGGCCGGCGCACGGCGGTCTATCCGGGCGTGCGCGAGGGATTGGAGCGTTTTCGCGCCATGCACCTGCGCCTGGCGTGCGTCACCAACAAGGCCGCGCGCTTTACCGACCCGCTGCTCGAACAAATCGGCCTGGCGCCCTATTTCGAACTGGTGGTGAGCGGCGCCACCCTGGCGCGCAAAAAGCCCGACCCAATGCAGCTCACGCACATCTGCGCCGAATTCGAACTCGCGCCGGCTCAGGTGCTGCTGATCGGCGATTCGGCCAACGACGCGCTGGCGGCGCGCGCCGCCGGCTGCCCGGTGTTGTGCGTCAGCTATGGCTACAGCGAGGGCGCGGACGTGCGCGATCTGGATTGTGATGCTATAGTTGGCTCCTTGTCAGAAGCTGCAAACATCCTTCAAAGCATACGGTCGTGATACTCGCAAACTCTGGGAAATGGGCGCGTTTCGCCTGGGAAAGCTGGCGCTGCTGGCGGTCTTAGGCCTGTTCGCAGGGCGCATACAACATCGCGCCCACCCGTAGTCGTTTTCCCGGATCGTTTTTGGAGCAGTCATGACTGAAGCAGAATTCAAGCGCCTCGCCGCGCAGGGTTTCAACCGCATTCCCGTGGTCCTCGAGACCTTCGCCGATCTCGATACGCCGCTGTCCATCTATCTCAAGCTGGCCAACAAGCCCTATTCCTATCTGCTCGAATCGGTGCAGGGCGGAGAGCGCTTCGGCCGCTATTCTTTCATCGGACTCGCCTCGTCCACGCGCATCAACGTGCGCGGCGGGACCGTACTGGTATTGTCGGGCAACCGCATCGCCGAGCGTTCCGACGCGGGCGATCCGCTGGCGTTCATCAACACTTATCTCAAGCGCTTCACGGTGGCGGCTTTGCCCGGCCTGCCGCGCTTCTGCGGCGGACTGGTCGGCTGCTTTGGCTACGACGCCGTGCGCTACATAGAACCGCGCCTCGCGCATTCCGCGCCGCCGGATACGCTGGGCACGCCCGACATATTGCTGATGCTGTCGGAAGAGGTGGCCATCGTCGACAACCTGTCGGGAAAGCTGACGCTGGTCGTATATGCCGAACCCGAAGTGCCGGGCGCGTATCAGAAGGCACGCGCGCGGCTGCGCGAACTGCTCGCCGCGCTGCGCGCGCCGGCACAGATTCCGGCGGAGACGCCGCAGGCAGGCGAGAGGCCGCAATCGGCGTTCGGCGAAGCCGGCTACAAGGCGGCGGTGGCGCGCGCCAAGCGTTACATCCACGATGGCGATGTAATGCAGGTGGTGCTGTCGCAGCGCCTGTCGCTGCCGTTCGCCGCCGAGCCGCTGGCGCTGTACCGGGCGCTGCGCACGCTCAACCCTTCGCCCTACATGTTCTACTTCGATTTCGAGGACTTTCACGTGGTCGGCGCTTCCCCCGAAATCCTGGTGCGGCTGGAGGGCGACAAGGTGACGCTGCGGCCGATCGCCGGCACGCGTCCGCGCGGCAAGACGGTGGAGGAGGATGAGGCGCTGGCGGCCGAGCTCCTCGCCGATCCGAAGGAGCGCGCCGAGCATGTGATGCTGATGGACCTGGGACGCAATGACGGCGGCCGCGTGGCCGCGACCGGCAGCGTGCGCGTGACCGAGAACATGGTGATCGAACGCTATTCGCATGTGATGCACATCGTCTCCAACGTAGAGGGCCAGCTGCGCGAGGGACTGGACGCGATGGCGGTGCTGCGCGCGAGCTTTCCCGCGGGCACGGTGTCGGGCGCACCCAAGGTGCGTGCGATGGAAATCATCGACGAGCTGGAGCCGGTGAAACGCGGCATCTACGCGGGCGCTGTCGGCTATCTCGGCTTTCACGGCGACATGGACCTGGCGATCGCGCTGCGCACCGCGCTGCTCAAGGACGGGGTGCTCTACATGCAGGCTGGCGCCGGCATCGTCGCCGACTCCGACCCGGCCGCGGAATGGCAGGAAACGCTGGCCAAGGCGCGCGCCGTGCTGCGCGCCGCGGAAATGGCATCCGCCGGCCTCGACACCCGGCTGGAGGACTGATCATGCTGCTCATGATCGACAATTACGATTCCTTCACTTATAACCTGGTGCAGTATTTCGGCGAGCTCGGCGAAGAGGTGCGGGTGGTGCGCAACGACGCCATCGACATCGAAGGCATCGCCGCGCTCGCGCCCGCGCGCATCGTCATCTCGCCCGGCCCGTGCACTCCCGGCGAAGCCGGCATCTCCGTGCCCTTGGTGCGCGCGTTCGCCGGCAAGATGCCCATCCTCGGCGTGTGCCTGGGGCATCAGGCGATAGGCGAGGCCTTCGGCGGCCACATCGTGCACGCGGGCCGGGTGATGCACGGCAAGACTTCCGCCATCCGCCACAGGTCCAAGGGTGTGTTCGCCGGACTGCCTTCGCCATTTTGCGCGACCCGCTATCATTCGCTCGCGATCGAGCGCGCGAGCCTGCCCGATTGTCTGGAGATCACCGCCGAGAGCGAAGATGGCGAAATCATGGGGGTGCGGCACCGGCAGTTCGCGCTCGAGGGCGTGCAGTTCCATCCCGAATCGATACTCACCGAACACGGTCACGCGTTGTTGAAAAACTTTCTCCGATAGGAACCAGGAACCATGTCCATGACGCCACAGGACGCGCTGCTGCGCGCGATCGAGCATCGCGAGATTTTCCACGACGAAATGCTCGATCTGATGCGCCAGATCATGAGCGGGCAGATGTCACCGGTGATGATCGCGGCGATCACCATCGCGCTGCGGGTGAAAAAGGAAACCATAGGCGAGATCACCGCCGCCGCCCAGGTGATGCGCGAACTCTCGACCAAGGTCGAGGTGAAGGACCCGCAAAACCTGGTTGACGTGGTCGGTACCGGCGGCGACGGCGCGCGCACTTTCAACATTTCCACCGCGGCGATTTTCGTCGCCGCCGCGGCCGGTGCGCGGGTTGCGAAGCACGGCGGGCGCGCCGTGTCCTCGCAGTCGGGCAGTGCTGATGCGCTAGAGGCGCTGGGGGTCAACATCAACCTGACGCCGGCGCAGGTGGCACAGTGCATCGACGAGGTCGGCGTCGGCTTCATGTTCGCGCCCAGTCACCACGCGGCGATGAAGCACGCCGCGCCGGTGCGCCGCGAACTGGGCGTGAGGACGATATTCAACATCCTCGGGCCGCTGACCAACCCGGCTGGCGCGCCGACCCAGCTGATGGGTGTGTTCCATCCCGACTTGGTGGGGATCCAGATCCGCGTGCTGCAGCGCCTCGGAGCGCGCCACGCCATGACCGTGTTCGGCCTCGAAGGTCTGGACGAAATATCGATCAGCGGCAAGACCATGATCGGCGAGTTGAAGGACGGTAGGATCGAGGAGTACACAGTGCATCCGGAGCGCTTCGGCCTGCCGCTGCACGACCCGCGCACGCTGTGTGTGGAAACGGTGGAGCAGTCGCGCGTCCTGGTGCTGGGCGCGCTCGAAAACAAACCGGGCGCGCCGCGCGACATCGTCGCGCTCAACGCCGGTGCCGCGATTTATGTTGCGGGCAAGGCGGGAAGCATGGAAGAGGGCGTGGAACAGGCGTGCGAGGCCATTGCCAGCGGCGCGGCGCGGGCGAAGCTGGACATGCTCGCGCAGCTGACGCAAAAGCTCGGCGGCAAGAGCTAGTACGGCGGCTAGCGTTCGTCGATGTCGGACATTCTCAACAAGATTCTCGCGCACAAAGCCGAAGAAGTCGCTGCGGCGAAGCGCGAGCGGCCGCTAGCACGCATGCGCGACGAGGCGCGGGCGGCGCCGCCGCCGCGCGATTTCACCGGCGCGCTCCGGGCGAAAATCGCCGACGGCCAGGCGGCGGTCATCGCCGAGATCAAGAAGGCGAGCCCGAGCAAGGGTCTGCTGCGCGCGAATTTCGATCCGGCCGCGATTGCGGCGAGCTATGCCGCGCACGGGGCAGCCTGCCTGTCGGTGCTGACCGACCGCGAATTCTTTCAAGGCGCACCGCAATACCTCGCGGCGGCGCGCGGCGCCTGCGCTTTGCCTGCGCTGCGCAAGGACTTCATGCTAGACGCTTACCAAGTGTACGAAGCGCGGGCGCTGGGCGCAGACTGCATCCTGCTCATCGCCGCGGCGCTCGACCTTGCGCGCATGCAGGAACTGGAGGCGCTGGCCCACGACTTGGGCATGGCGGTGCTGGTCGAAGTGCACGACGCCGTGGAGCTGGACTCCGCGCTCACGCTCGCCACCCCGCTCATCGGCATCAACAACCGCAACCTGCGGACTTTCGAGACGCGGCTCGCGACCACGCTGGATCTGCTGCCGTGCATCCCGCCGGGGCGCCTGGTCGTGACCGAGAGCGGCATCCTCGCGCGCGCGGACGTGGCATTGATGCGCGCGCACGGGGTGCGGGTTTTCCTCGCGGGGGAGGCGTTCATGCGCGCCGCGGACCCCGGGGCGGAACTGGAAAGCATGTTCGGGGTGGC
>DAIDTN010000063.1 GCA_027457185.1 Burkholderiales bacterium
AAGATGGAACAAACGGTACGAGCACGATGGGTATGCATTGGGTTACTCCTCCTTCTGACTTGTTACCAAACCCGCACCAATGAGGTTCGGGTGCCTGAGTCTCAAAATACGGCCTCGACTGCGCTCTTCCGGCGCCGATCAAACAGCTAGCTTTATTATTAATCCGTGTACCCGCGGACGGTTACGGAACGCAGATCGTAGGCGCAGCCGCCGCCAAAGTCAACTAGATGACTTGTATGATCCAGATGATATGTTAGCATATCCTCATGGAGAAGACGGCGCAGCACACACATCATGATCGGAACACCGGGCGCGGACGCGGACGGCCAGTTGCCGCTGTACCAGGAGACGAAGTGGCGGCTGACGCAGAACCTGGCCGCGGGCGATGGTAGCCACGCAAACGTCTTTACTTTGCATCGCGGGCGTCTAATCTTACACGAGAAAATCTGTGACTGATCCAAACGCGAAGGAAAATCGGGGAGTTTCAAAGCTGCAACGCGAGGGCTATCCGCGACCGGGGAACACGGAGGAATCCACCCTTACCCGCATCCGTCTGCGTGGGGAAAAGCGTACAGGATGTATATTGCCACCCGAATCCAGCCGCGCCGCTCCGAGACAAAGCCTAGTCGAGCAGGAATCCGCATGAAGCAAGCTGCGACACCATTTGAGGCAGGTACGGCGGCGTGACATCCCGTCTAGAAAAGCTAACACTGTACCGGCTGTGCGTACCGCTGTGGACGCCGTATCGGCTCGCGTTTGGCCCGGTGGAGAATTTCGACACTATCATTGTGGAAGCCGTCGATGCCGACGGAAATGCGGGTGTGGGCGAGGCGACCGTGCTCACCGGCTATACGGACGAAACCATAGACGAAAGCTGGCGCGCGGCCAAGCAATTCGCCGCGGAGCTGATCCATCTTGATTGCGAGGGCGTGCGCGCCGAGACGACGCGGCTCGGAATCAAGTTTCCGTTTACGGCGACGGCATTCGGCACCGCGCTCGTAATGCTGGCGGGGAGCGAATTGCTGCAGTTGCCCGGGACGGCCAGTGTCCCGTTGGTGGGTCTGTTCCAGGCCAAAAGCGAGGATGCGATGCACACGGAGTTCCAGCAGTTGCTGGATGCGGGCTATCGCACGCTCAAAGTGAAGGTGGGATTCGACGCCGCCCGGGACGCCGAAATGATCAAGTTGGTGCAGCGGGTCGTGCAAGGCAGGGCGCGCATCCGCATCGATGCCAATCAAGGCTACAGCGCCGAGCAGGGAATGGCTTTTGCGCGCTCTCTCGATCCCGCCGGCATAGAGCTGTTCGAGCAGCCCTGTGCCGCGGACGATTGGGAGTCGCATCTGGCCGTGGCGCGGGTATCACCGGTGCCGATGATGCTCGACGAATCGATCTACGGATTGGCCGACATCGACAAGGCGGCGACGCTCAAGGCGGCGGCGTATATAAAAGTGAAACTAATGAAGCTGGTCACGCTGGATGCCTTGGTGCAGGCGATCGAGCGCATCAAGGCGCTCGGCATGCAGGCCGTACTCGGCAACGGGGTCGCCTGCGATCCGGGTTGCTGGATGGAGGCCTGCGTCGCGGCAAAGCACATCGGCAACGCGGGTGAAATGAACGGTTTTCTCAAGACGCGCGCGCCGCTGTTTCGCGTTCCGCTCGAATTTCGCGATGGTGCCATCGCCCTTGATCCACAATATCGACCCGGGCTCGATATGGCAAACATCGAGCGGTACCGGGTCGATTCCCTGGTTTGCGGGCGGCCGGTGACGCGGGCTGCTGTATCCTAGCCGCAGGGATCGCCAAATGAAAGCCATAGCAATCGCGCAATTCGGCGGTCCGGAAAACCTGCAGTTGATGCAGATACCAGAGCCGCGGCCGGCCGCGGGCGAAGCCCTGGTGAAGCTGGAATACGCAGGCATCAATTTCATCGACGTGTACATGCGCAACGGCCGCTACGCGCGCTCCCACACCTATCAGACGCCGCTGCCGATGACCCTAGGCATGGAAGGCAGCGGCACCGTGGCGGCCCTGGGAGAAGGAGTGAGTGGCCTCGCGATCGGTGACCGGGTCGCCTGGTGCATCGTGCGCGGAAGCTATGCCTCTTATGCAGTAGTGCCAGCATGGCGCCTGGTAAAGGTGCCGCAAAACGTGCCGCTGCCGATCGCGACGGCGCTGATGCTGCAGGGACTCACCGCGCACTATCTGAGCCACTCGGTGTTCGCGCTTGCGCCCGGACACACCTGTCTGGTACATGCTGGCGCGGGCGGCGTCGGCCAGCTCCTGATTCAGCTGGCGAAGCTGCGCGGCGCGACGGTGCTGGCCACGGTCGGAAACCGGGAAAAGGCGGAAATCGCGAAGCGACTCGGCGCCGATCATGTCATTGCCTATCGCGAGGTCGATTTTCGCGAGGAACTCATGAAAATTACCGGCGGCATGGGCGTCGATGTCGTCTATGATGCAGTAGGCAAGGACACGATAGCGCAAAGCATCCGCTGCCTGAAAAAACGCGGCTTGTGTGTGAACTACGGCGGCGCCTCGGGGTTGGTGCAATCGATCGAGCCGCTCGAGCTGGCCGAAGCAGGGTCGGTGTTTTTCACCCGCCCCCATCTCGCCGACTATATCGCGACCGCGGAAGAACTCGGGCAACGCGCAGCCGATCTGTTCGCGGCACAGGCTGCAGGCAAGCTCAGCGTCACCATCGACCGCGAATTTCCCCTGGCGGACGCAGCGGCGGCGCACCGCTATCTGGAGGGCCGCAATACGAAAGGCAAACTGCTGCTGCGAATATCGTCTCGGCAGACGTAGCGCCTGAAACAGCAGGGCGTTTTTATATTCTGGGAAGGCCGATTTTGGAATGAGCACGAAACAGAAAGTGCTGGTGACTGGCGTCATCGGCTCCGATACGCATATCGTCGGCAACCGCATTCTGTCGATGGCACTGGAAGCGGCCGGCTACAAGGTAATCGCGCTAGGCGCGCTTACGCCTGCCGTCGATTTCGTCAAGGCGGCAGTGGAAACCGCCGCCGACGCGATCATGGTGTCCTCGCTCTACGGCCAGGGAGAGCTCGATTGCCGCGGTTTTCGCGACTTGTGTGTCGAAGCCGGCCTGGATGACATCCTGCTCTACCTGGGCGGCAATCTCGTCGTTGGCAAGCAAGCATGGCCCGAGGTGGAGAGGCGTTTTCTTGACATGGGCTTTGACCGGGCAGCGCCGCCGGGGACGAGGATCGAGACGGTGATCGAGTGGCTGGGGCGCGATTTTGCCGCCCGCGACCGGCGGCCACATCCGCGAAAGGCCTGACCCGGTGTCAGCCTGCGCGCTGCTCATAGACTTCGGCAGCACTTACACCAAGCTGCGTGCGATCGATCTCGATGCGCGCCGGATTCTGGGTTCGGGACAGGGCCCGTCCACGGTTACCTCGGACATCATGATCGGCATGAAGGCTGCGCTGGCGGATCTGGAGAAACGCCTCGGCACGCTGCCGCGATTCAAGTATCGCCTGGCTTCGAGCAGCGCGGCCGGCGGGCTGCGCATGGTAACGGTCGGCCTGGTGCGCGAGCTTACCGCCGAAGCTGCGCGGCGCGCGGCGCTTGGCGCAGGAGCGCGGCTAGTCGGCACCTTCGCTTACCGCCTGACCAAGGGCGATGTCGAGCAAATCGTCGCGCTTGCGCCGGATATTCTGCTGCTCGCCGGCGGCACCGATGGCGGCAACAGCGCAGTCATCCTGCACAATGCAGCGGCGCTGGGCCGCAGCGCGCTCGCGTGTCCAGTGGTGCTCGCGGGCAATCGCAGCGCGGCCGACGATGCCGTCGCGCTGCTCGGGACGAGGGAGGTGATCGCCTGCGAGAACGTGATGCCGGAATTCAACCAGCTCAACATCGAAGCGGCACGCGCCGCGATTCGAAAAGTATTCATCGACCGGATCGTGCACGCCAAAGGCATCGACCGGGCGCACGCGGAATTCGACGAAGTACTGATGCCCACGCCGGCCGCCGTATTGGAAGGCGTGAAGCTGCTGGCCGACGGGTGCGCAGGCGTATCCGGCCTCGGCCCATTGCTGGTCGTCGATCCGGGCGGAGCCACGACAGACGTGCACTCGGTCGCGAGCGGCGAGCCCTCGGTGGCGGGAGTGATTCCGCAAGGTCTGCCCGAGCCGCGCGTCAAGCGCACCGTCGAAGGGGATCTGGGCATGCGCCACAATGCTGCGACCATTGTCGAGGCAGTCGGACTCGAACGTATCGCCGCAGACGCCCGCCTCGCTCCTACGCGGGCGCTGGCCTTGCTCGATTTGATCGGGCGCAACATGGAACGCCTGCCGCAGTCGGCCGAAGAGGCGGCGCTCGATCAGGCGCTGGTGCGCACCTCGGTCAAGCTCGCCGTCGCGCGGCACTGCGGAAACCTGGAAACCGTCTTCACCGCTACCGGTCCGGTCACGGTGCAGCACGGCAAGGACCTATCCAATGTCGGCGCCGTGATCGGCACCGGCGGCGCGCTGGTGCACAGCCGCGATGCGCGCGCGGTGATGGAAATGGCGCTTGCCGACGCTGCCGAGCCGCTGTCGCTGCGGCCAAAGCAGCCCAAGCTTTTGCTCGACCGCGAATACCTGCTCTACGCCTGCGGCCTGCTCGGTGCGGTCGAACCGCAAGCTGCGCTCGAGCTGGCCCTCGCTCACCTCGAACCGATTGATACGGAGGTACCGCATGAATAAAACCTCGACGCCCGAACTCGCGCGCGCGCCGCTCTCCGCGGAGCGCATCGACGACGATGCATTCAGCGACATGCGCAGGCAGAACCTCGCGCGCTGGCCCAGCG
>DAIDTN010000064.1 GCA_027457185.1 Burkholderiales bacterium
GACGGCGATGCGTCTGGACGCACGTCATGTCGAGCAACACCGGCATAGCCATGCCAACTTTATCGATGAGGTGACACAGCTGCATGGCAGCGTATCCGCTGGCAACCGGGATGCGGCAAAGTCACTGTTACAGTTCCTGACCCACTGGCTGGCATACCACATTCTGGGGCTGGACCAGTTCATGGCCAGGCAGATTGACTCGATTCAGTCCGGCGCCCGGCCCGAGGATACATATTTGGACGATGCGCCCACCAACGACCCGGCCACCGAGACCTTGCTGGCAGCGCTAAACGGCCTTTTTCATCAGGTCTCGGAGCGAAATCTGGAGCTGATGCTATTGAACAAGACCCTGGAAGCGCGCGTGGCGGAACGCACTCAGGCCCTGACCGATGCTAACCAACGGCTCGATGAGCTCGCCAACACCGATCCCTTGACCGGCCTTCCGAATCGTCGTTACGCCATGCGCAGCTTTGCGCTCCAGTGGGACGCCGCCACGCGTAGCGGAGCGCCGCTCGCTTGCATGATGATCGATGCCGACGGATTCAAAGTCATCAACGATCGCTATGGCCATGACGCTGGGGATATGGTACTGCGAGCGCTATCCGCGCAGTTGCAGCATGCGGTGCGTACCGACGATATCGTTTTCCGGCTCGGCGGAGACGAATTCCTGATCATCTGCGAGGCTACTCCCCTGGATGGTGCGATGAGACTAGCCGAAGCGATTCGGCAGGAAGTCGCATTACTTTGCGTTCCTGTTGCTGCTGGCGAGTGGCGCGGCAGCATCAGCGTTGGCGTCGCTGCCCGGACGGCGACAATGAACGGGCTGGAAGATCTGATAAAGGCGGCAGACCTTGCTGTGTATGTCGCCAAGCGCGATGGACGCAACCGAGTCGCGGTCGCCGATCAATGACAGTCGGCAACGGACATGGGACCAAAAGGGTCGATGGACGTAACACCGAATATCCCTTCAGGGTCGGCGGGCGTCGGTGACTCACGCAACGTGAATGGCGGCAGTCAGTCTGAACCTGTCTCCTAACAGTGCATGATTGCTAGCGCGCGGGAAACAGGCTGCGCGCGATCATGTTGAGCTGGGCCTGGGTGGTGCCGCCGCCGATCTGGAACATGCGCACGTCGCGCAGCATGCGCTCCAGCGGCAGGTCGCGCGAATAGCCGGCGGCGCCGAACATCTGCAGCGACTCGCTTACCACCTCGAACGACGCGTGCCCGGTATAGGCCTTGGCGATCGACGCTTCCCGCATCTGCGGCAGCATCACGTTGTTCGGCAGGAGGCGCGCATTGCAGGCCGCGCGATAGACCAGCAGGCGCGCCGCTTCCAGCTTGATTTCACCCTCCGCCATCATCCAGTCCAGTCCCTGCAAGTCCTTGAGCTTCTTCCCGAACGCTTCGCGTTGTTCCATGTAACCCAGCGCCAGGTCGTGCGCCCCCTGCGCAATGCCGAGCGCGACCGCGGAGGCGCCGATGCGCTGCGCGTTGTAGCCGTTCATGAGCATCTTGAACCCGTCCTTGGGATCGCGCACCACCAGGTTGGCCGCCGGAACCTCGCAGTTCCGGAACACAAGCTCGGCCTCCGGAATTCCGCGCAAGCCCATGGCGTCCTCCACCCGTCCGATGGTGAATCCCGGCGTTCCCAGGTCGACCAGTATTCCGCCGATTCCCTGGTCGACTCCGTTGCGGTCGAGAATGCGCGCGAAAATCAGATTGGTGCGCGAGATGCCGCCGCCGGTGATCCAGTGCTTGCTGCCGTTGATGACATAGCCGCCGCCGCGCTCCACCGCCGTGGTCTTGAGCGCGGTCAGATCGGTGCCGGCGCCGGGCTCGGTCATGCCGATGGCCGGTTTGTCGCCCTCCTCCAGCACGCGCCGGGCGATCTCTCGCTGCTGCGCCTCGGTGCCGTAGGCCATGACGCAGCCCAGCGCGCCCATATTGGTCTCGACCACGATGCGCGCGGTCACGCCGCAGTGCCGGGCGATCTGCTCGATCGCGAGCACCACGTCGATCAGCGGCCGCTCGGGACCGCCAAATTTTTTCGGAATGGTCATTCCCAGCAGTCCGGCGCGGCGCAGCGCGGCTACGTTCTCGTGCGGGTATTCGTGACTGCGGTCCCAGCGCGCGGCCTTGGGCGCGAACTCCTCGCGTCCCATGCGCGCGGCCAGCTCGACCAGCATTTTCTGTTCGTCGTTAAGTTGAAAATCCATGCTCTATGTCCTTCGTTTCGTTACAAACGCGCGCCGGCCGCGGCCCGATCCGCGCAGCGCGCCTGTCTCAACCGGTTTGTCGCAGCCGCGCCAGGCCCTGCTCCAGATCGGCGATCAGGTCGTCGGGATCTTCCAGCCCGATGTGCAGGCGCAACAGCGGCCCGCCCGGATTCCAGCGGGTCGCGCTGCGGTGTTTGCCCGGATCGGTGCGAATCGCCAGGCTTTCGAAGCCGCCCCAGCTCGAGCCGATGCCGAACAGTCGCAGCGAGTCGATCAGTGCCGCGACCGCCCGGTCGCTCGCGGGCTTGAGCACCACGCCGAACAGCGAGGCCGCGCCGCTGAAATCGCGCTTCCAGATGGCGTGACCCGGATCGCCTTCGAGCGCCGGGTAGATCACGCGCAGAACTTCGGGCCGCGCCTGCAGCCAGCGCGCGATGGCGATCGCGTTTTGCTGCTGCTGGCGCAAACGCACGCCGATGGTGCGCAAGCCCCGCAGCGCGAGATAGCAGTCGTCCGGGCTTACGCAGTAGCCGTAATCGGCGACCGCCCGGCGCAGCCGCAGCCAGTGCTGGTCGTTGGTGACGACGATGCCCATCAACACATCCCACTGCCCGGCGATGTATTTGGTGCCGGCATGGATCGAGATATCGACGCCGTGCTCGAAGGGTCGGAAAAAATACGGCGTGCCCCAGGTGGTGTCGGCAAGCACGGCCACGCCTTTCGCATGCGCCACCGCGGCGATCGCCGGGATGTCCTGCATGTCGAAGGTGAGCGAACCGGGCGATTCGCAGAACACCGCCGTCGTCTCGGGGCGGATCAGGCGGCCGATGTCCGCGCCGATGGCCGGGTCGTAGTATTCGATGGCTACGCCTAGGGCGCGCAAGCGCCGGTAGCAGAAATTGCGCGTCGGCCAATAAACCGAGTCGGTGACGAGCAGGTGCGCGCCGGTGTGCGCGAATGCGGCCAGCGCGGCGACGATGGCCGCCAGACCCGAGGGCAGCGCCACCGCCGCGTGCCCGCCTTCGAGCTCGGCCACCGCCTCCTCCAGCGCGAACGTGGTGGGCGTGCCGTAGATGCCGTAGCGTATGACCTTGTAATCGTCGGGGTCGCGCCCTTCATAGGTCTTCACGTCGGGAAACAGCACCGTGGAGCCTCGAAACACCGGCGTGTTCACCAGCCCGCCGTAGCGCTGCGGATCGCGCCCGGCATGGGTGGCGATGGTGTCGCGCTTTAATGCTTTCTTGTCGCTCATCGATCGATGTCCTTCATTCGATATCCGGTCGCTTTACCCGGTCGCGGCCGCGGCGGTTTCGGCGATACCGGTCAAGCGCAGGCAACGACCGTTCCGGGTGCAGAGGCGGCATTGTGCCAGTTTCGCCGGAAGACGATCGGGCCGCCTCCGGGGCGCGTTGCGCGCGACTGGCGTAATATGCACGCGACCTGTCCGCCGCGCCGATTCTTCGCCGCAAGCGACGCCTCCGCGATTGACCATGCCAAACGATGCCTTGCACACGGACACCGCACTATGCCCCAACTGCTCGCGCCATCACGATCGCGCAGAATCCGGCCCTGCCCGGCTGATGCGCCCTGAGCTTGCGAACGCAGGCGGTGAACCCGGCGGCGCCACGGCGCCGCTGCGCAGCACTGCGCGTGAATTCCAGGTCATGGTGAAACCGCTGGGCGCGGTGTGCAACCTCGATTGTCAATATTGCTACTACCTGCAGAAGAAGGATCTTTATCCGAACGCCGCGCAGTTTCGCATGGCC
>DAIDTN010000065.1 GCA_027457185.1 Burkholderiales bacterium
GCCAAGATTCGCGCGTAGGCGCGTCATGCCTCTGCAACAAAAAACCGACGAACCTCGGCTCAGGTCCGCATCGGAATCAGCCGCGCTAATTTTTAAAGCGAGTAACGCGCAGGCGCAAACGGCAGCCTTGCTGCTTGCCGGCGGCATGTGCGTGCTGCCCTTCCTGCTGCCTTATAATCAGCTGTTCGAGGCCGAGTGGCTGGCCGCCGTGCTCGGGGTCGCGGCGGCGCTCGTGGCATTGGCGACACATGGCGCCGCGGTCGTATCCTTGCCGAGCCCCGCGCGCTGGCTGCTCGCGTTCGCGTTGTTTATCGGCGCACAGACCGCCTTCGTTCATCCGGTCTACCCCCAGGTGCCGGTGCTGGCCGCCCTTTACGTGTTGTACGCAGCGCTGCTGGTCTGGCTGGGGGCGCAGCTGGCGGCGTCGAACGGCATCGAGCGCGCGGCGACGCTATTGGCCGCATGCCTGCTCGCGGGCGGCATAGCGAACGCCGCCTCGGGCCTGATCCAGTTCTACGGCATCCCTGCGCAGCTGAAGGCTATCGTCGCCGAGCTGCCTTATCGTGCCGGCGCCTGGGGCAATATTGGGCAACAGAATCTCTACGCGAACTATCTTGCGCTCGGCGGAACGGCGCTGCTGTTCCTGTGGCTGCGGGGAAGTCTCCGCACCGGCTATGCGCTTGCAGCTGCCGTTCTGCTGGCCTGGGCCAGCGCCCTGTCAGGATCGCGCACTTCGCTGCTGTACGCCCTGTGGCTTGTCCTGCTCGGTCTGCTTGCCGGCAGGGTGCAATCCGGCACCGACGGGCGACGCCTGAGAACCGCCGCATACACTCTGGCCGCCGTGATTGTTGCGGCGCATGTCGCCATCCCCTGGCTTGACACCGCGTTCGGGCTCGGCAACGCAGCCAGAAGCGCGTTCGATCGTTTGCTCCCGGCATCGCTGGAACACGAATCGCGCTGGGGAATCTGGCGGCTGGCCTGGCGCATCTTCTCCAGGTCGCCGTTTGCGGGCGGCGGTATCGGCGAGTTTGCCGGCGCCGCATTCAGGGCGGGGCTCTCGCCGAGTTTGACGCAACATTGCAACCAGGTCTGGACTTCGCCCCACAATCTGCCGCTGCAGCTTCTGGCCGAGACCGGCGCCTTGGGCGCGTTCCTGGCGCTCGGCGGCCTGTGCACGTGGTGGTGGCGGGCCGGGCGCCGCTATATCACCGCGCCGCAGCCGGCAATGTGGTGGATCATCGCCGCGGTGGGCATCGAGATGATTCATTCGATGGTCGAATTTCCGCTGTGGAGTGCGCATTTTCTCGGTGTCACCGCGCTCCTTATGGGCCTTGGTATACAACCAAAGGCGGGTTCGCGCACAGGATCGCGCCTGACCTGTACTGCTGCAGCGGGAATCTGCGTCGCGCTCGCGCTGGCGACGGCGTTGCTGCTCAGGGATTACGTGCGGCTGCTCTCGACGCGCGTCACCGGAACCACCCTGACGCTTGCCAGCGCAGCCGACGTCACACGCGATGCCGCCGTGATGCGCGCGCTGACGCGCGGCCTGATGGCGCCGCCGGCCGAATACGCGATCATATTGGGCGCACCGCTGGACCGCAGCCAGCTTTCCGACCGGCTCGATATGAGCGCACGCATAGCACGTCACTATCCGACCAACGCAATCATCGTGCGCAGGGCCATTTTTCTCGCCTTCGACGGCCAGGCGGCCGCGGCACGCCGGGTGCTCGCGCAGGCGCTGTACACATTTCCCAAGCGCTGCGCCGAGACCATCGGAATACTGTCGCAGGCGCTCGCCGCCGACCGGGCCGCGATAGAACCGCTGTTGACATTGGCCAAGGGCTTGCGCGGACGCGACTGCACCTGAGCGAACCATGTCGCCCGATGGACCTTGCGCCAGCCGGTTGCAATGCATACAATGCAGGCACTGCAATCACTTAGGGTGCTCTCATGGCCAACCTGACGATCCGCAATTTAGACGATGAGCTCAAGAGTCTGCTGCGCCAGCAGGCGGCCCGCCACGGTTGCTCGATGGAGCAGGAGGCTCGCGAAATCCTGCGCCGGGCGGTACAGACGCAGCCCGCCGGCACCGGTTTCGCGCAGCGGATTCAGCGGCGCTTCGCCGGCCTCAAGGCGGAAAATCTGCCGATTCCGAAGCGCCGCGCGGCACGTTTGTTCCCCCTGCCGAAAGATTGAACTTGGGCCGTATCCTGCTCGACACCAACGTCCTTTCCGAACTTATGCGCCCGAAACCGTCTACCGAGGTGCAGAACTGGTTCGGCCAACAGCAAAATGCATCGTATTTCGTCAGCGCCATTACTCGCGCCGAGATTCTGCTAGGCGTCGCGCTGCTGCCTCCGGGAAAACGACGCGACAGCTTGGCGTCTGCAGCCGAGCAGATGTTCAACGAGGACTTTGCCGGACGCACTCTCCCATTCGACGGCAGCTGCGCGGCCGAGTATGCGCTACTCGTCGCAGAGCGCGCCCGCCGTGGGCATTCGATTTCCACGGAGGACGGCCAGATTGCCGCGACGGCATTGAGCCACGATCTGTCGCTCGCCACCCGCAACGGCAAGGACTTCGACGGCATCCACGGGCTGACTGTTCTCAACCCTTGGGCGTGAGCTTGTTGGCGCACAACCATTGACAGCCTCGCAACATTAAGATATCCAATGTGGACGAGCAAATGCCATGAGCACCCGCGACCAGAACAACCAGATCGCTTTTCGCTACCGCGCCGTTGACAGCGCGACCGGCGTAAGCCGCGAAACCGCAAAGCGCTTGGCCGCGCAACTGGGCGTGGACGAAACCCAGGCTATCCACCGGGCGTTGCATGAACTCGCCGTCAGAGTCTTGCCCCAGTATGAGCGGGACGATGGCCTCTTGACGGCGGCCCAGACGCGCCAGATCAAACAGTGCGTCCCGCAAAGCACCAAACGCTCGGTCCGCTCAAGCTTGATCGATATGGAACGGACGTAATGACCGGCTGAGCGGCCGAACCTACGGCGTGCGACATCCTTTACTGTTATTTCCCGATTCAGTCCGCAAGCCGTTAACGACGCGGCGACAGATATCCGCCTGCACGATGTACGCAGGTTGCGTATAATAGTCGCATGAAAGCCTTGTTTGTCGAGCTGCCTGCTTTTGCTCGTCAACGCGCAGACTATCTGGACGACGAGGGATTTCGGAGCTTGCAAAACACCTTGCTGGACAACCCGGAAGCAGGGGACGTGATCGAGGGTACGGGTGGGCTGCGCAAGGTGCGCTACGCCGATGTTCGCCGCGGCAAGGGTAAGCGCGGCGGTCTTCGCGTTATCTACTTCTGGTGGAGCGCGGGGAACCAGTTCTGGCTCTACACGCTCTACGACAAGGACACGATCGACGATTTGAGCGCCAAGGAACGCGCGGCATTGAAAGACATGTTGAAGCGGGAGTTGAGCGCAAGGAGCAAGGTATGAAACGCAATGTATTTACCGAGTTGACCGAGGGTTTCGATGCACTCACTGCCGAGCGCGAGGGCAAGATCACCCTGCGCACCCATGCGGTCAAGAGAAAACCGGCAGCCGCAGTGACCGCCAAGGAACTCGTGAGCATCCGACAGCGCTTGAAATTGTCGCGGGCCGTGTTCGCGCGCTACCTGCGCGCCAACGAGCGCACGCTGGAAAATTGGGAACAAGGCCGCGCCAAGCCGAACGCCCAGGCAGCGCTGCTGATCCGCCTGGTTGCGCGTTACCCGGATACGGTCAAACGCCTGGCTGCGGTATGACGATTCAGAAACAAGTGCAGTTGATCAGGGCGTCCAGCTATACTAAAGCGAGTTAAATCTTAGTATAGCGGTGAGATGCTCCGCCCCTCCTATTTCCCCCCTTGCAGCAAGCGGATCTCCGCCGCCGCAAGTCCGTCCGGCTCACCCAGCAGCACCACCACGTCGCCGGCATCGAAGCGGGTCTCGGGCCCGGGCTCGCCGACGCGGATGCCGCGCCGGCGCACCCGCGTCACCCCGGCGCCCAGCGCCGCCAAATCGAGTTCGGCCAGCGTTCTGCCCACCGCATAAGCGCCCTGGGTCAGCGTGACCGAATGCAGGCGCGGCTGGCGCTGCTCCGCCGCGTCCACCACGGCGTCGCCCTCGCCGTGAAAAAAACCGCGCAACAGGCTGTAGCGGTTTTCGCGGACCTTGCGCACACTGCGCACCACGCGCGCCAGCGGCACGCCCATCAGCACCAGCGCATGGCTGGCGAGCATCAGGCTGGATTCGAAGGTGTCGGGCACCACCTCGGCGGCTCCGGCCGCCTGCAGCCGCTCCATGTCCGCGTCGTCCAGCGTGCGCACGATCACCGGCAGTGCCGGGTTGATCGCATGCGCATGGTGCAGGATCTTCAGCGCGGCGGGTATGTCCGGGAACGAAATCACCAGCGCGCTGGCGCGCGCGAGGCCCGCCGCAATCAGGGATTCGCGCCGCGCGCCGTCGCCATACACCACGGCTTCGCCGGCGGCAGCGGCCTCGCGCACGCGCTCCGGATCAAGGTCGAGCGCAATATAACCTATGCCTTCCTGTTCGAGAAAACGCGCCAGATTCTGGCCGGTGCGGCCGTAGCCGCACAGCACCACGTGCTTCGCGGCCGCCATGCCGGAGACGGCGATCTGGTGCAGCGCGAGCGAGCGCAGCATCCATTCCGAGCCGACAAAGCGCAACACCAGCTTGTCGCTGTAATGAATCAGGAAAGGCGCGCTCAGCATCGACAGCAGCATGGCCGCGAGGATGGGTTGCAGCAGGGCAGCGTCCACGAGCTGCACGCCGCCCGCCTGCACCAGCAGCACGAAGCCGAATTCGCCCGCTTGCGCCAGCGCCAGCGCGGTGCGCAGCGCATTGCCCGGCGTCGCGCCGAACAGCCGCGAAAGCACGGCGATCAGCGCGAATTTGAACAGCACCGGCGCGGCGAACAGCAGCAGCACCAGCGCAAATCTGTCGATCACCACCGACACATCCAGCTGCATGCCGATGGTGACGAAGAACAGGCCCAGCAGCAGGTCGCGGAACGGCTTGATGTCTTCTTCCACTTGGTGCTTGTATTCGGTTTCGGAGATCAGCATGCCGGCGAGAAAGGCGCCCAGCGCGAGCGACAGACCGGCCAGTTCGGTGGCCCAGGCGAGGCCGAGGGTGATCAACAGCACATTCAGCACGAACAACTCGTTCGAGCGGCGCCGCGCCACGATGTGGAACCAGCCGCGCATCAGCTTCTGCCCGGCGAACAGGATCAGCAGCAGCACCACCGCGGCTTTCGCCAGCGCCAGCGCCAGCACCGGCGCCAGGTGTTCGGTCGGCTGCGCCAGCGCCGGGATCAGGATCAAGAGTGGCACCACCGCCAGGTCCTGGAACAGCAGAACGCCGATGATCTCGCGCCCGTGCGCGGATTCGAGCTGCATGCGCTCGGCCAGAAGCTTGCTCACGATCGCGGTCGAGGACATGGCGAGCGCCCCGCCCAGCGCAAAGCCGGTTTGCCAGGGGTAACCCAGCAGCCAGGCGAGCGCGGTCGGCGCGAACACGGTGAGCAGCACCTGCCCCATCCCAAGGCCGAACACCACGCGGCGCATGTTGAACAGCTTCGGCAGACTGAATTCCAGTCCGATGGAGAACATCAGGAACACCACGCCGAATTCGGCCAGGTAGGCATAGCCGGATTCCCTGCTCTCCGGGATCCAGTGCAGCGCATGCGGCCCGATCGCCACGCCGACGAGGAGGTAACCGAGCATGGGCGGCAGGTGCAGGCTGCGCGCCGCCACGACCACCAGCACGGCGCTCGCGAGCAGCACCAGTACCAGTTCCAGGGGATTGCTCATCGGATGCGGGCGCCGGAAAGGAGAAAATGGGGTTCTGCTATACTTTGCCCCATGATACCTGCAGCATCCCGCATGGACAAAATCCTACCGTCCAAGACCGCGCTGGAGCTGGCAAAACAGGTGCTCGCCATCGAAGCCGAGGCCATCCAGGGCCTCGCTGCGCGGCTGGGCCAGAGCTTTCTCGACGCGGTGGCGCTGCTGCTCAACTGCAAAGGCCGCGTGGTGGTGAGCGGCATCGGCAAATCGGGCCATATCGCGCGCAAGATCGCTTCCACCATGGCGAGCACCGGCACGCCGGCTTATTTCGTGCATCCGGCCGAGGCGAGCCACGGCGATATCGGCATGATCGCGCGCGACGACGTGCTGATCGCGCTGTCCAACTCCGGCGAAAGCGAGGAGCTGCTCACCATCGTGCCCTTGCAGAAGCGCCAGGGAGCGCGTCTCATCGCGATCACCGGCAACGCGAATTCGGCGCTGGCGCGCGAGGCCGACGTGCACCTGGACGCGCGCGTCGACCGGGAAGCCTGCCCGCTGAACCTCGCCCCCACCGCGAGCACCACCGCGGCGCTGGCCCTGGGCGACGCGCTGGCGGTCGCGCTGCTCGATGCCAAGGGCTTCGGCGCCGAAGATTTCGCGCGCTCGCATCCGGGCGGCGCGCTCGGGCGGCGCCTGCTGACTCATGTGCGCGACGTGATGCGCACCGGCGACGATGTGCCCGCTGTGCCGCAGGGCGCCGGCTTTTCCGAAGCGCTGCTGGAAATGTCGAAAAAGCGCATGGGCATGACCGCCGTGCTCGATGCCGCCGGGGGCGTGAGCGGGGTATTCACCGACGGCGACCTGCGCCGCACGCTGGCCGAGGTCGACGACATCAAGGCCGCGCGCATCGCCGACATCATGACGCGCAAGCCGCGCAGCATCGGCCCGGACAAGCTGGCGGTCGAAGCGGTGCAGATCATGGAAGAGCACAAAGTCAACGCGCTGCTGGTGGTAGACGACAAAGGCAAGCTGGTGGGCGCGCTGAACATGCACGACCTGTTCCGCGCCAAGGTCATCTGAACCGGAATGGATGACGCATTGGAGCGCGCGAGTGTGGACGGCACGCCGAAGCGCGAGGACCCGGACGGCGCGCTCAAGCGCGAGGGCTTGGACGGCGCGCTCAAGCGCGAGGGCCTGGACGGCGCGCTCAAGCGCGAGGGCTTGGACGGCGCGC
>DAIDTN010000066.1 GCA_027457185.1 Burkholderiales bacterium
TGGCCGCAATCGCGTAGTGCCCATAGTCATGGTCTGCTCCGGTGTGTTCACCTGCCTGTTCGGCCTGTTCTCGGGCCTGCCCTGGTACGCGATCGTCGGACTCTCCTTTGTTCTGCTCAGTCTGCACATGGGCGATTCCTCTGCGCTGACTTCGGGCATGGTGGCGAACTCCGCTCCGGGCATGCGCGGGGCGAGCATGGCACTGCATTCCATGCTCGGTTTCGGCGCCGGCTTCGTCGCGCCGCTCGCTTTCGGTGCGGTGCGGGACGCGGGCGGGGGCAATGCCAGCCCGACCGCAGGGACGCTGGCCTACGCCAGCCTGGGCGTGCTGGGCGTGCTCGCGCCCCTGATCCTGCGGCTGCGATGAACCCGATCGGCCAGATGCGGTCGCGTGGCAGGCGCACTCGAGCCGCGCGGCTTATGATGGCGTTTGCCGCACGGTCGACACGTATCTGAACGCATTTTCGCGGAGGACACACCGAATGGAAAGAATCTGGCTCAAACACTATCCCGCCGGCGTGCCCGCCGACATCGACCCCGACAAATACCAGTCGATCCGCGACCTGTTCGACGAATGCGTGGCCAATTTCGGCGAGCGCCCGGCCTACTATTGCATGGGCCGCGAAATCACTTTCGTCGAACTCGAGCGCATGTCGCGGGCGTTCGGCGCGTGGCTGCAGGCGCAGGGCCTGGAGAAGGGCGATCGGGTGGCGCTGATGATGCCCAACGTGTTGCAGTATCCGGTGGCGCTGTTCGGCGTCCTGCGCGCCGGTCTGGTGGTGGTGAACGTCAATCCGCTGTATACACCGCGCGAACTCGAGCACCAGCTGCGGGATTCGGGGGCGAAGGCGATCGTGATCCTGGAGAATTTCGCGCATACGCTGGAGCAGGTCATCGACAGGACGCCGGTGAAGCAGGTCGTGGTTGCGGGGATGGGGGATCTGCTCGGCACGGTGAAGGGCGCGCTGGTCAACTTCGTCGTGCGCAACGTCAAGAAAATGGTGCCGGCGTTCGAGTTCGACCACGCCCTGCGTTTCAATGAAGTGCTGCGCGCAGGCGCGCGCATGACGCTGGAGCGGGTCGAGATCAAGCCGCGGGACATCGCGTTCCTGCAGTACACCGGCGGCACCACCGGCGTGTCCAAGGGAGCGATGCTGCTGAACGGCAACATCACCGCCAACGTCATTCAGGTCGATGCCTGGCTCGACCCGTTCCTGACCGAATACGACCGCAAGCACTACATCATCATTACCGCGCTGCCGCTGTACCATATCTTTTCGCTGACGGTGAACTGCCTGATGATGCTCAAGATCGGCGGCAAGAACGTGCTGATCGTGAATCCGCGCGACATCGCGGGTTTCGTCAAGGAACTCGCCAAACACAAATACACCACCATTACCGGGGTCAATACCCTGTTCAACGGCCTGATGCATCATCCGGACTTCGAAAAACTGGACTTCAGCGCACTGCGCATTTCCAACGGCGGCGGCATGGCGGTGCAACAGGCAGTGGCGGAGAAATGGAAAAAAATCACCGGCGTCACGCTCACCGAAGGCTACGGCCTCACCGAGACCTCGCCCGTGGTCACCACCACCCCGCCGGATGCGAAGGAATTTTCCGGCTCGATCGGGCTGCCGGTGCCTTCCACCGAAATCTCGATTCGCGACGATGCCGGCAACGAACTGCCGCTGGGGCAGACGGGCGAGATCTGCATCCGCGGGCCGCAGGTCATGGCCGGTTACTGGCAGCAACCCGAAGAGACGGCGAAGGTCATGACCGCCGACGGTTTTTTCCGCAGCGGCGACATCGGCATCATGGACGAGAAAGGCCACACGCGCATCGTCGACCGCAAGAAGGACATGATCCTGGTGTCCGGCTTCAACGTTTATCCGAACGAAATCGAGGGTGTGGTCATGATGCTCCCTGGCGTGCTCGAGTGCGCCGCTGTCGGTGTGCCGGACGAGCATTCGAGCGAGGCGGTGAAGCTGTTCGTGGTGAGGAAAGATCCGGATCTGTCGGAAAAGGCCGTGCGCGCGCACTGCCACCAAAATCTGACCGGCTACAAATGCCCGAAGTACGTCGAGTTCAGGAGCGAGCTGCCCAAGACCAATGTCGGAAAAATACTGCGGCGGGCACTGCGCGACGAAAAGGCCGCCTGAGGGCTGCTCCGCTGCCCCGCTCTCAGACCGGCGGCGTCGAGCCGTAATCCGGGGCGCCGGTCCGGGCCTTGGTTCGGCTCAAGCAGGCTTCGATCGATTCGAGCAACTGGTCGCGCGTCACCGGCTTGGTGAGGAAGTCCGCAGCACCCAGTTCCACCGCCTTGGCCATGGTGTCGCCATCGCTGCGACCGGAGAGCAGGATCACCGGAATCGCAGCGGTTTCGGCGTCCGCGCGCAGCAGCGACAGCAACTGGAAGCCGTCCAGGAACGGCATGTTGACATCGGACACGATCAGGTCCGGGGGTTGCGCGAGCAGCGCCCGCCCGCCGGTGACGCCGTCATCTGCGACCTGCACCTGATAGCCCGCCGATGACAGATGAATTCGCAACAGGTCGCGAAAACCGATGTCATCGTCGATGATGAGAATGCGAGTTTTCCTGCTGTCTGGCATGCGCCGCTCGGGTGTCCCGCATAATGCTCGGCGGGATCACCATTCTAATGGAAATCGCCCCGCGTTTGATTAACAATTCTCACACGAACCGGGGCGTCGGCCAAGCCGCAGATTTGCATTCCGGCGCCGCGAGGCGGCTGACTGCAGTTGGCGCGCATTCTGGCGCTGCGGCGGTCGCGTAGGCCTGCTCGGCAACCCGGTGCCGGTGTTGACCTTTGCCATCCGCATCGTACAGGGACACCGCTTCGAGACGATCGAACTCGCCGGCGCGGGGCTAGTGGTTACGGCGCTGATCGCCAACAGTCTCTACCTCAGGGCTCCACCCCGGCCGATCACCGCGGTTGCAGCCTGAGTGTGCCTAGGGAACCATTGAGGGCGTCGCTGCGCTTCATCGACATCGGGATGTATTCGACCTTGGACCAGGGCACGGCGAAATTCCGGTACAGCGGCGAAAGCAGATTGCCCGACTGGCCGGTCGATTGCATGTACTCCGACTTGTCCAGATCGGCCAGATCGTAGATCGCGCGCAGCGACGGCGCGTGGCGGCTGGCAAAAGGCGCGGTTTTGTCGGCGAGCGTATTGCGGCCGACGTCGATGGTGTACGTGTCGCCGGGCGAGGGCACACGGATGTCGAAGAATTTCGCCAGCAGCGGCTGGTGGCCGAAAGGGCGGTGCTCGGACAGCGCGTAATGCGCGTCGCCCCAGCGCCATTGACTGCGGTCCTCGCCATAGCGGCGCTTCAGATCGGTCAGCGCCAGCTTGAGCGCTTTCGGCAGCAGTTCGGCGCAGGTTTCTTGCGCGGGCGCGTTCACATCATCGCACCAGTGGCCCTCTCCGTTCGTGTCCGCAAGCACGTTGTACATGAATCGGGCGCGATGCTCCCAGGCGCCGTCGAACATGTAGCCCAGTTCGTCGGCATAGATCAGCCGCCCGAGCTCGCGCAGCCAGGCGCTGACAATCAGCGGCTTTGCGCCCGCGGCCGACATGTTCGCATCCCACCGGCCCAGTTGGCGCAATACCTGCTGCGCCTCGGGATCGGCGGTTTTGGTCTTGAGCAGCAAGGGCAGGATTTCGCGCACCTGCAGCGACACTGTGTCGGCCTGGATGCGTTCGAAGCTCTGCCGCGTATGCTTGGGTGTCGCATCCAGCAGCTGCTTGATGCGATTGGCGCGATAGGGCGGAACCCATTCGCTGGTGAGGTAGTACGGATAGTCGTCGGGCACGATCTTGTTGTTGGCGGTGACGATTTCGCCTGAGGCGGGGTTGTAGCTGTGCGGCAGGTCCTTGAACGGAATAAAGCCATCCCAGTCGTATTTCGCGTCCCAGCCGGGCGCCGGCGCCTGGCCCTTGAGGTCGTTTTCGGGCTTGCGCAGCGGGACGCGGCCGGGCGCGACGAAGCCGATGTTGCCGTCTGTGTCCGCATACACCATGTTCTGCTCCGGGGAATCGAAATTACGCGCCGCCGCCAGGAATTCGTTCCAGTTGCTGGCGGTCGCAAGCTTGCCGGCCGCCTGCATCGATAGGTCGTCATCGCGCAGCGCGGTCCAGGCGAAAGCCAGCGCAAAGTTTTGCGGCAAGGCGTCCGCCGCCGGCTTGAATACGTCCGAGATCAGCGGGCCGTGGCGCGAGCTGCGCACGGTGATGGTCACGTCCGCCTGGCCCTTGACCTTGATCACTTCGCGGCGCGTGGCGAGCTTCTGCCATCCCTGCGGCGCCAGCACCCGGCCTTCGCCGTCGACGCGCTCTATATACAGGTCCTGCACATCCGGGCCGGTGTTGGTGAAGCCCCAGGCGATATGCCGGTTGCGCCCCAGCACGACCGCGGGTACACCGGGCAGCGTAGCCCCCATCACGTCGAGGCCGGGCGCCGCCAGATGGGCGAAGTACCAGATGGCGGGGGCGGCCAGGCCCAGGTGCGGATCGTTGGCGAGGAGCGGCTTGCCGCTCGCCGTGCGGCTGCCGGCGACCACCCAGTTGTTGGAGGCGGCGCCGTCCTCGCTCCGGCCGGGGAGCTCGAGCGCGGCGAGCTTGCTTGCGTCGAGCTGGCGATAGAGCGCCGTGTAATCGGCAATCGCCAGCGGCGCGTCGCCCGGATAGGGCGGCAGGAATTCGCCGATCTGCGCGACCGATAGCTTCTTCGCCAGGCGCATGCGCAGCAACTCGGTGCGCCAGTTGCCGCCCAGGTCCCAGGCCATCATCTTGACCCATGCGAGCGAATCGGCGCTAGTCCAGGGCTCGGGCTTGACGCCGGTGAGCAGGAACTCCGGCGGCAAGGGACCCGAGCGTTGCGCCAGATACGCGTTGACCCCGGCCGCATACGCATCGAGCTGGCTGCGTGTTTCCGCGTTCAACGATTTCAGCGTGGCCTCGGCCACGCGGCGCACCACCAGGGTGCGAAGGAACTTGTCGGCGTCCAGGGTCGCCGGACCCAGCACTTCGGACAGGCGTCCGCTGCCGATACGCCGGTTCATTTCCATCTGCCACAAGCGGTCCTTAGCGTGGACAAAGCCAAGCGCGAAGTACGCATCCGCTGCGCTGCGGGCGTAAATGTGCGGCACGCCGTAGCGGTCGCGCACGATATCCACCGGCGCTTTGAGGCCGTACACCGTGACCGTGCCATCGAGCTGCGGCAGCGACTGGCGCAGCCAGGCGTAGCCCGCAGCAATGGAAAGCAGGATCGCCAGTATCAGCATCGAGAGTACGCGCAATGCAGTCTTCATCTGGATTCCGTAGGGATGGACGCAAATGGCGACAGGCTAGCATAAGCGCGCTTAATTCCGGAGGGGGCGAACCCGGCCAGCTTTCACCGACGGATGATGCATACAGCCGGGGAATTTGGTATAAACAGCCAACGCGTTTGAAACGGAGTGCTTAGTTTGCTCTATACCTTGCATGAAATGAGTCACGCGGCGCTGACGCCCTGGCAGATGTGGGCCAGCATGAACGCCAGCATGTTCAGCCACCCGTTCAGCCCACTCTCCTACTCCCCGCTCAGCCGCGAGATCGCGGCGGGCAGCGAACTCTTCGTTCGCGTCACCCAGCGCTATCAGAAACCCGAATTCGGCATCAGCGAAACCCGTGTGGCCGGCAAGGCGGTTGCGGTCAGCGAGACTGTCGCCGTCGACAAGCCTTTCTGCCAGTTGCTGCATTTCGAGCGCGATCTCGGATCGCGCCAGGGGCGCGCCGACCCGACGGTCCTGCTGGTGGCGCCGCTCTCGGGCCACCACGCCACGCTGTTGCGCGATACGGTGCGCACGTTTTTGCCCGATCACGACGTCTATGTCACCGACTGGGTGGACGCGCGCATGGTTTCGCTGTTCCATGGGCCGTTCCATCTGGACGATTATGTCGACTACGTGCGCGAGTTCATCACTTTCCTCGGGCCCGACGTCCACGTGATTTCGGTGTGCCAGCCGACGGTGCCGGTGCTGGCGGCGATCGCGCTCATGGCCGAGGCGGATGCGCTGGTCAAGCCGCGCACCATGGTCATGATGGGCGGGCCGATCGATGCCCGGCGCAGCCCGACCGCGGTCAACAACCTCGCCACGCGCAAACCCCTTTCCTGGTTCAAGAGCAATGTTATCGACCGCGTGCCGGTGAAATACCCGGGCGCCATGCGCCAGGTCTATCCCGGCTTTCTGCAGCACATGGGTTTCGTCGCCATGAATCCATCGCGCCATGCCGACGCGCACCGCGATTTCTACAATCATCTGGTCGAAGGCGACGGCGAGTCGGCCGAGGCGCACCGGCGCTTCTACGACGAGTACAACGCGGTGCTCGACATGCCGGCCGAGTATTACCTCGATACCATCAAGACGGTGTTCCAGGAGTTCTCCCTGCCCAAGGGCCGCATGTTCGTGCGCGAGCAGCTGGTGCGGCCGCAGGCGATCAGCAGGACCGCGCTGCTGACCATAGAAGGCGAACTCGACGATATTTCAGGCAACGGCCAGACCGAGGCGGCGCACGCGCTGTGCACCGCAATCCCGGCGAAGAAGCGCGAGCACTATCTCGCGCCCGACGTCGGGCATTACGGGATTTTCAGCGGCCGGCGCTTCCGCGAATCGTTGTACCCGCGCATCCGCGAGTTCATCCGGCGCCACGGCTAGAACAGTCGCTGGACCGTCGGCGCCACTTGGCCCGGTTCGCGCGTAGAGACCTAGCCGCCGAGCACCGTTTCCACCGCCGCCATCACCGTCTGAGCCCTGGCCGGCTTGGAAACAAATCCGTCGGCTCCGAGCGCCACACCGCGCGCGAGTTCGACTACGCCGGAATTTCCGGTGAACAGTATCACCGGCAGGTTCTCCAGACGCGGGTGAGCACGGATCTTGCTGAGGATTTTCAGTCCGTTCACGTCGGGCAGGTGGATGTCGAGAATCACGAGGTCGGCGAGGGGCTTTTGGCTCATGGCCGTGATGAACTCGGCACCGTTTCCAGCGACGCGGACTTTGTATCCGGCGCGAGCCAGCATCAGTTGAAGCAGCGTGCGGGTGGCCACATCGTCCTCGACCACCAGGATCGTGATGGTGCCGCGGTCCAGGCTGCGTTTGGGCCGGGTGCGCGCGAAATTGACAAAAAAATTTCCCGCCGCGATCTCTCCCGCGCCGATGACGAGGTCCTTGGGGATCTCCTTGGGCACCGCCGGCGCGGGCGGCGGGATCTTCAGGTCCGCAAGCCTGAACACCCCGGTCAGGTCAAAGTTGATCGCTTCGCCCGCGGACTGGGCGCCGGTCGGGGAAGCATCAGGCTCGCTCATGGCCCGGATTTTACGCGTCGCGCGCGCAGAGCGCATACCACGACGCGATCGCGGATTCCGGCATGCGCTGCAGCGGGCCCTTCCCGGCCGTTTTCCCGGCGCAGGGCTTTTACCTGTGAGGCGTGTACCGGACGACCTGCTGCTCGATCGCGCCGAACAGCGAATTGCCCTCGGCGTCGAACATCTCGATGCGCACGCGGTCGCCGAATTTTAGAAATGGCGTCACGGCCTCGCCACCGGCGCTGGCCTCGAGCGCACGTTTTTCCGCGATGCAGGCCGGGCCTGCGCTCTGATCCGCGTTGGACACCGTGCCCGAACCGATGATGGTGCCGGCCGCGAGCGGCCGCGTCCGGGCTGCGTGCGCGATCAGCCGCGGGAATTCGAAAGTCATGTCGACGCCCGCGGTGGGGCGTCCGAGAATCTCGCCGTTTACCTGCACTACCAGCGGCAGATTCAGCTTGCCGCCGTCCCAGGAGGGACCGAGCTCCTCCGGCGGCAGCGCTACGGGAGAAAAGGCGGAGCAGGGTTTGCTCTGGAAAAATCCGAAACCCTTGGCGAGTTCCGCCGGCGCCAGATTGCGCAGCGACACATCGTTTGCGAGCAGCAGCAGGCGGATGTGCTCGCCCGCCTTCTTCGCCGGAGTGCCCATGGGCACGTCGCCGCTGATCACCGCAATCTCGGCTTCCACATCGATGCCCCAGTCCTCGGACTCGAGCGCGATATCGTCGCAGGGACCGAGGAAGGCGTCGGATCCGCCCTGGTACATCAGCGGCTCGCTGCGGAACGATTTGGGCAGGTCCGCGCCGCGCGCTTTGCGCAGGCGTTCGGCGTGGCTGAGGTAGGCCGAGCCGTCGGCCCACTGGTAAGCGCGCGGCAGGGGCGATGCGCATTGCCTGGCATCGAAGTCGAAGGCGCGGCTGCCGGGAGCGCGGTTGAGCGCGTCGTAGCGGTCGGTGAGCTGCGGCGAAACGTAGTTCCAGTCATCCAGCGCCGCCTGCAGCGTGGGCGCGATATCGTCCGCCTTGATCGCATGCTTGAGATCGCGCGACACCACGATCAGCGTGCCGTCGCGGGTACCGTCCTTGAGGGTGGCGAGTTTCATGTGAGGTTGGTCGTTGTTATGCAGCCGCATTCTAACCGTTTGCGCCCGGCCGCGACTCAGGGATTCGCCCTCATCCGCGCCGCCACGCATGGAAGCGCGCCACCCATCGAAGCAGCTTCTGCGGCGCATGTGCCTTCTTCCACACGCCCGCCGCATACTTGTTCGCTTCTGCCATGGTCGGGTAGATATGGATGGTACCGAGGATTTTGTTGAGCCCGATGCCATGGCGCATCGCCAGGACGTATTCGGCGATCAGGTCGCCCGCATGCTCGCCGACGATGGTGACGCCGAGTATCCTGTCCTTGCCCGGAACGGTGAGCACCTTGACGAAACCGTGGGCCTCGCCGTCGGCGATGGCGCGGTCGAGGTCGTCGATGCCGTAACGCGTCACCTCATAGGGCATGGCGCGTTCTTTCGCCTCGATCTCGTTCAGGCCCACGCGCGCCGCTTCGGGTTCGACGAAGGTGGCCCAGGGAATCACCGTATAGTCGGCGCGGAATTTCCTGAACGGATTGAACAATGCATTGACCGCGGCGTACCAGGCCTGATGCGCGGCGGTATGCGTGAACTGATACGGACCGGCGACGTCGCCGGCGGCGTAGATGTTGGGAAATTTCGTCTGCAGGAATTCGTTGGTTTCGATGGTGCGGTTTGCCGCGATGCCCAGTTCCTCCAGGCCATAGCCTTGCAGATTGGCCACCCGGCCGACGGCAACCAGCAGCGCGTCGAAGGCAATGCGCAGGTCCCGGCCGTCGTGCTCGGCGATGAGGATTTTCTAGCCCGCTTCGATGACGAACTGCTTCGCCTTGTGATCGACCAGGACATCGATGCCTTCGGCGCAAAAGCGCTGCGTCACCAGTTCGGACACCTCGGGGTCCTCGCGCATCAGGATGCGCGGCGCCATTTCCACCTGCGTGACCCTGGCGCCGAGCCGGGCAAAGGTCTGGGTGAGCTCGGAGCCGATCGGGCCGCCGCCGAGCACCACCAGCCGCCGCGGCAACTGGCGCAGGTCCCACACGGTGTCGGAGGTGAGGTAGCCGACTGCGGCGATGCCCGGAATCGGCGGCACGAACGGACGTGCGCCGGCGGCGATGACGATGGCGCGCGTGGTCAGGCGCTGTGTGTCGCCATCGTCGCGCGTGATGTCCACCTGCCACGGCGACACGATCTTCGCCGTGCCTGCGATCACCTCCACCACGAGTTCGCTGTAGCGCTCGGCGGAATCGTGCGGCTCGATCGTTTTGATCACGCGCTGCACCCGCTCCATGACGTCGGCAAAGTCGAACTCCGCCCGCGCTTCGCGAATGCCGAATTCGCGCGAGCGGCGCATGTGCGACAGCAGCCTGGCGGAGCGGATCAGCGCTTTGGAGGGCACGCAGCCGGTATTCAGGCAGTCCCCGCCGAGTTTGTGTTGCTCCACCAGTGTCACCTTGGCTTTGACCGCCGCGGCGATATAGGCGCTGACCAGGCCGGCAGACCCGCCGCCGATCACGATCAGGTTGCGATCAAAGCGAGCCGGCTTGTTCCAGCCGGCGTAGACTTTATTCATGCGCAAGCGCTCCGTGAGTTTTTTTGCAATCAGGGGAAAGATGCCCAGCAGGGCGAAGGAGCCGACCAGCGCGGGCGAGAGGATGTCCGATAGCGAAGCGATTCTCGCCAGCTGGGTGCCTGCGTTCACATACACGATCGTGCCGAGCAGCATGCCGGCCTGGCTGACCCAGTAGAACGTCCGGGTGCGGATGGCGGTGAGCCCCATCAGCAGGTTGATCATGAAAAACGGGAAAACCGGCACCAGGCGCAGCGTGAACAGGTAGAAGCCGCCTTCGCGTTCGATTCCGGCGTTGATCGCGCGCAGCCGCTCGCCGAAGCGCTGCTGCACCCAGTCGCGCAGAAGGAAACGGGAGGCGAGGAAGGCCAGCGTGGCGCCGGCCGTGGATGCGAAGGACACCAGGATCGTGCCCCCGAGCAAACCGAAAATGGCGCCGCCGGCCAGTGTCATCACCGCCGCGCCGGGCAAAGACAGGCCGGTGACCGCAACGTAGGCGAGAAAGTAGATAAGCCCCGACTTTGCCGGCTGCGCCGCACGCCAGGTTTCGATCGCCGCCTGTTGCTGCTTGAAATACTCGAGGCTGAGATAGCGCCCCAGATCCAGGCTGTAATACGCAAGCGCAGCGGCCAGCAGGGCGGCGATCAGGACGATGCGGCGAAGGGTCATATAAAATCCAGGCAAACGAGCGGGGTATGATCAGGCTTATGCGCAGAGCGTGTCGCAAAACGATGCCATGGACAATATAGCAGAGCCGCGGCCGCGCGCCGCCTGGCCCGATTTTTCGCTGTACCGGCCGCATCCTGCGGCAGCCAGCCTGCGTGACTGGCTGGGCGAGGCGCACAGGCTGACAGGCGAACTTACGCAGTTTCTCGAGAGCGGAAGCGCCGCGGTTCCGCTGCTCGAAATCGTCAATCCGCCGCTGTGGGAACTCGGCCATATCGCCTGGTTTCAGGAGTTCTGGCTGCATCGTGGCGGGGATTTCGATGCGCCCTCGATGCTGCCACAGGCCGACCGCTGGTACGACTCGGCGCGGGTTGCGCACGCTACGCGCTGGTCGCTGGCTCTTCCCGATTGGCAGGCAACGCGCGCCTACTTCGAGGCGGTGTTCGCGCGCACGCGGGCGCTGCTCGATGGCGAACCGCTCAGCGATGCGCGCGCGTATTTCGCGCAGCTCGCGCTGTTTCACCAGGACATGCACAACGAGGCGTTTTGCTACATGTGGCAGACGCTCAGTTACCGGATGCCGGTGGCCTGGGCGGAACCGCCGGCGTCAGTCAGCGGAGATATCGAAATTCCCGCGGGCACGATCGCGCTCGGGGCAGGGCCCGGCAGCGGTTTCGTGTTCGACAACGAGAAATGGGCGCACGAAGTCAGCCTGCCTGCCTTTGCGATCGCGCGGCGCGCCGTGAGCAACGCGGAGTACCGCGGCTTCGTCGAAGACCGCGGCTACGCCCGGCGCGAGTTCTGGAGCGACGCCGGCTGGGCGCTGCGCGAGCGTCTGGCGCTGACGCATCCGCGCTACTGGAGGCGCGACGCGGATGACTGGTCGGTGCGGCGCTTCGATCGCTGGCTGCCGCTCCCGGCGGAGGCGCCGGTGATGCACGTGAGCTGGCACGAGGCCGAAGCCTATTGCGCCTGGGCCGGCCGGCGGTTGCCGAGCGAGGCGGAATGGGAGTGTGCCGCCGGCGCATGCTCCGATCGCTTCGACCGCGGCCGGGTATGGGAATGGACCTCCAGCCGGTTCGGCCCCTATCCGGGATTTTCCGCCGATCCCTACAAGGAATACTCGGCGCCCTGGTTCGCCGAAGAGCATAGCGTGCTGCGCGGCGGCAGTTTCGCTACGCCGCCGCGACTGCTGCGCACTACCTGGCGCAATTTCTACCAGCCCGAGCGCGCCGATATGTTCTGCGGATTTCGCACCTGCGCCGTCTGAAGCCCATCCGCAAGCTAGCCCAGCTTGAGCACGATCGGCTCCAGCGCCTCGCCCTGTGGCAGTACGCGTCCAATAATCGACGCCTGCGCGTACCCCAGCGCGTGCAGCGCCGCGAGGCAGGCCTTGGCGCGCTCCGGCGGGATGCTCGCGAGCAGGCCGCCCGCGGTCTGCGGGTCGAAGATCAGCGCATAGCGCGGATGGCTGAGCGCGTCCTGCTGGTTGCGCAGCGCGCGGCGCAGCCGCACATTGGCCGGCTGCAGCTAGCTCAGGATACCGGCGGCGGCGGTCTCCTCGGCACCTTCGAGGACAGGCAGCGCTGAAAGATTCAGTTCAGAGTCCACGCCCGAGGGCCGCGTCATTTCCACCAGATGCCCGAGCAAACCAAAACCGGTCAGGTCGGTGCAGGCGGTCGCGCCATATTCGCGCAGGCACTGCGCCCCGAGCCGATTCGACTGGCACATGGAGACGAGGGCCGCGTCGATCCAGCGGCCGCGCGCCTTGAGCAGCGCATGGGCCGCGAACAGCGTGCCGGTGCCGATGGGTTTGGTCAGGATCAGTACGTCGCCGGGCCGCATACCGCTCTTGCGCATCACCGACGTCATATCCTCGTCCACCAGGCCGTTCACGGCAAATCCAAGTGCCAGCTCCCGGCCCTCTCCGGTATGGCCGCCGACCAGCGCGCAATTCGCGTCGTTGAGCACTTCGATCGCGCCGGACATCATCTGAAACAACAGGTCTTCCTGCTTGGCTTCCAGTCCGGCGGGCACGGTGACGATCGCCGTGGCGGATTGCGCCTCGGCCCCCATCGCATAAATGTCCCCCAGGGCATGGTTGGCCGCGACCTTGCCGAAAATGTAGGGGTCGTCGATAAAGGCGCGGAAGAAATCCACGGTGTGCACCATCGCCTTGCCCGGCGGCACGCGCACCACCGCGGCATCGTCGGGCGCGTGCAGGCCGATGAGCACGTCGTCGCGATCGACCGGATGCAGCGCACCGAGGGCGCGCGACAGCACCGTGGCGCCGACTTTCGCGCCGCAGCCGCCGCAGCGCATTGCGACTGCAGAGAGGGCCTGCGCCGCCTCCTCCTCGCCGAGCTGGACCGATGAGGGCGCCGTCGACGCGGTCCCGGCTTCCATCTGCGGAAATTCGCCGAACTTGCGCATGAAGCGGCGGTCGATCCAATCCTTCCAGCGCCACACCCAGGCGCCCTGGAAGCCGAGTGCACCGCGCGAGGCCACTGCGTATCGGTCGCCGGTGCTGATCAGAGCGAGCCAGCGGCGCTGCGGACAGTAGGGTTTGAGCGCCCTTCCCTCGACGGCGCGGCGCAGGTTCTCCGCCAGCGGCGGACCCTGACGCACGGCGAAGACGCCCGCCTTCTCGCGCGGATGGTTCACCATGCTGGCGATGTCGCCGGCGGCGAACACCCTGGGGTCAGTCAGCGTCTGCAGGGTGTCGCTCACCTGAATGAAGCCGTCCGCGTCCAGTGCGAGACCGGTCGCGCGCAGCCAGGGCGCGCCGCCGGCGCGGGTGACCCAGACGATCTCGTCGGCATCCACGCTGTCGCCGCCCGTCGTCTGCAGACGTGTCGCCGATACCGCGTTGACGTCGGCGCTGCAATGCAGAGCGACACCGCGTTCGGCCAGTACCCGCTAGAACGCGCGGCGCACGGAAGCGTTGTGGGTAGGCAGGATGACCGGATCGCTGGTGAGCAGGTGGAAGCGAAGCTCGTCCGGATTGCGTCCCGCTGCGTGCAGTTCCCGGCGCAGGCGGTACTGCATCGCCAACGCCAACTCGACGCCGCCGGCGCCGCCGCCGACCACGGCGATGCGCGTGGCCCCGGCGTGCCGGCGCACGCGTTCGAGCAGCAACTGCCAGCGTTGGTTGAATCCGTTGATCGGTTTAACCGGCACGGCGTACTCGGCTGCGCCGGCTACATTGCTC
>DAIDTN010000067.1 GCA_027457185.1 Burkholderiales bacterium
CTCCTGATTACCTCCTGCGCATTCGGCAATGTGATTCCGCGCGTGGTGCAAGCTGCCCTCGAATCGGGCGCCGAGCGCGTCCTCATCGCGGACATCATTCAGAACGAACTCGTGCACGCGCGGAGCAAGCTGCTCGAGTACGGCGGAAAAGTGGAATATATCGAGGACAATGCCACGTCGATGACGCTGAAGGATGGCTGCGTAGCGGTCAACGTCATATTCTTTCTGCTGCATGAGTTGCCGCACCACCTGAAAGGACAAGCCCTGGACGAGGCCGGGCGCATGCTCGCCCCCGGCGGAAAGCTGTTTCTCGCGGAATTTCACCGGCCGCAGTTATGGGTGCTGCGCGCGCTGAGCTGGACGTATTTCAAGGTATTCGAGCCGCTGGGACTGGCCCTCTGGGATACGCACGATCCGCTCCACCATCTGGAAAGCGCGGGAGCATGGAAGTGCGAGCGCACAACCTACTTCTTCGGCAATTTTCAAATCGTCACTGCGACCAAGCAATAGCAGGCTGTCGGCCGACTGCGCGAGAAAGGCTCCATTCGTAGCTTTTTTTGCTTGCAGCGAGACCTCTCGCGTCGCGAATCAAGCCCCAGGCTCAGATGCGCAGCCATCCGCGCTGGGATGCCTGGTGCGCGAGGATACCGAACAGCACGGCCGCGCCGACGTTCCAGATCGCAAACGCGGCGGTCGCCAGAACGACGAAGCGGTCGGCCTTTTCCGCGCCGCTGTCGCGGCTGCCCAAGGCGAGCTGCAAGCCGGCCATGAACAGGATCACACCGAGGACATCCGGCGGAAACATCCTGAACACCGTGCCGATGGACGCCGACAGGAACAGCCCCGCGCCAAGCAGGACGCTGCCGAGAATGATGGACGATCCGCCGGTGCGCGCCCCAAACTGAACGTGGCCCGCCATTCCGCCAGCCCCATGGCACATCGGTATGCCACCGATCAGGCTGGACCCGAGGTTCATCAGGCCGGTAGAAAAGGCAACCGAGCGCTCGGTCACGGGTCGGTCCGGAAACAAGCGGTTATTTTCCTCCGTGATCGCGATGAAGGCATTGCCGAAGGTGAGCGGAAGCTGCGGCAAGGCAAGCAGTACGAACCCGGTCCAGAGATCGTTCATCGATAGGGACCTCCATGCCAGGGCCGGCAGCCTTAATTCAGGCCTGAGGGTGCCGAGTTCATGCATCAGGCCAGGCTGCCCGATCAACGCGATCAGCACGCCTATGCCGAGCAGCAGCAGCATCGCCGGCACGCGCGGGCGGCCAAGCAGCAGCAGCGTCAAGGCGAGCAGCACGCCCGCGATCCAGGGACTGCTGGACATCATGCGTATGCCCCCGAGCATGAACGAAAAACCCAGGCCCATGACGACGCCCAGCAGCGCCGAGCGCGGAACCCAGCGCGCCGCCTGTCTGCCCAGACCGGTCACAGCCAGGACGATCCACAACAGACCCGTAGTCAGCGCCGCGCCGATCACGGCGCCCGCGCCCAGGCCCGCCGCGAGCATGCTCTGGCTGACCGCGGCCGCGCCGATGGCCTTCATCGGCTGCACCGGAAACGGCGTGCGATATAGGGACCCGGCGACAATCAGGGCCACGCCAAATGCCACGAGCAGGCCGTTGGCATCCATCTTCAGAATGGTCACGTAGGCGGCGACGAAAGGAATCAGCGTTCCCAGATCGCCGAAGGCCCCGGCCCATTCGGGCAGATCGAAGCGGTTCGGCGGACGCGTGGGCTGGTGCTGCATATGGCGGGAATCATACAAGAGTCCGCCGCGCCCAGGTAGCGCGCATGCGACACCCCAGGACATGCCTGAAGACGCCCGTCCCATGCCGTTCTTCAGGCATTCGCCGCGCGCATCGACACGCCGGAGCACGCTTGCACGAACGAAGAGACTTATACTGCCCTGAAACCGCATCTGACCAAACGAAAGGAACAATATGTTCGACCATCTGCTGACCGAAGAACAACGCCGCGCCCGGGATGCCGCGCGCGATTTCGTCAACTCGACACCGCGCCAGCTGATCCTGGACATGGACGAGGAAACAATACGCTTTCCGAGGGAATGGCTGCGCGAGGCCGGGCGGCGCAATCTGCTGGGCGTGCGCCACCCGGTGAAATGGGGCGGCAAAGGACTGGACTGGGTGCGCTCCTGCGCCATCAGCGAGGAGATCGGCAGCCTCTCCTACGAGCTCGCCTGCGTCTTCGGCGTCGGCGCGGATCTGGTCTGCGACGCCATCGTGCTGCATGGAACCGACGAGCAGAAGGCGCGTTACGTCCAGCCGCTGCTGCGCGGCGATATGTTCGCCGCCGAATGCCTCACCGAACCGCGCGGCGGATCGGATTTTTTCGGTGCCACTTCGACGGCGGAAGACAAGGGCGACTACTTCCTGCTGAACGGCCAGAAGCGTTTCATCGTCGGTGCCGAAGGTGCGGATTACTTCCTGGTTTACGCCCGCACCGATGCCGACCCCGCTGCCCCGCCGCAGAAGAGAATCAGCTGTTTCATCGTCGATCGCGGGCCCGGCGTGGAAGTCGAATACCTCTACGGCTTGATGGGCTGCCGCGGCGGCGGCACCGGGCGGCTCGCGTTCAGGAACGTGAAAGTTGCGCGCGAGAATGTCGTCGGCGAAGTCAACGGCGCCTACCCGGTGTTCAACACCATGATGATCCCGGAACGGCTGGGAACCGCCGCCATGACCGTCGGCCCGGCCCGCTCCGCCCTCGACATCGCCACCCGATACACGTCCAAGCGCAAAGCCTTCGGCGAGACCATCAATCGCTTCCAGGGCGTGAGTTTTCAGGTGGCCGAGGGGGCGATGCTGCTCGATGCCTGCCGTTCCCTGGTGTACACGACCGCGCGCGCAGTCGACGACGGCATGGACATGAATCGGGTGCGGCGCATGGTGTCGGAAACCAAGAAGTTCGTCACCGAATCGTGCCAGAAGGTGGTGCACAATTCGATGCAAGTGGTGGGCGGCATCGCTTACACCAACGTATTTCCGCTGGAGCGCATCTATCGCGACATCCGGCTGGCTTCGATCTGGACCGGCACCAATGAAATCATGGCGACCATCGTCGCCCACGAGTGGTACCGCGAAGCGGCCGCGGCGCATGCGGGCCGCGGCGGGCGCGATTACGCGGCCGACGCCCCCGAGGCGGACGCAGCGGACGAAATCATTTACGGCTAGGCGTGGAGCAGGCGGCGCGCGCTCAGCCGAGCAGGCTGGCGGCGACGTTGATGGTAAGCGCCAAGAGCGCGGTATTGAAGACGAAGGCGATCACGCCGTGCGCCATGACCAGGCGGCGCAGACGCGTGCTGGTGAGGGCGACATCCGCGGTCTGGGAGGTCATGCCGATCACCATGGAAAAGTAGAGGAAATCGAAGTAGCCCGGCGTGTCCTCGCGCGGAAACGCCAGCGGCGCGCCACCGTCTTTCGCGGGTGAGGCGTAATAGGCATGCGCGTAGTGCAGCGCAAACGCGGTGTGCACCAGCAGCCAGGATGCGGCGAACGTGGCCGCGACGAATGCCAGGTGTAGACCCTGGCCGAAGCGCGTGCCGGTCTTCAGGCCGGCGAGTTCGAGGACCATGGCGGCAAGACTCGCGAACGCCGCGGCCACCGTCAGAAACAGGATCACGGCGGCACCGTCGTCCTGCACGCGGGCGCGCCAGCGCATGTGCTCGACCGAGGCGCGTCCCATCATTACCCAGGCCAGCACCAGGTACAGTCCGGCACCGACGTCCCAGGTAATCAGTCCGCGGGTCGAGGCCGCGAACCTCGGTGGCAGCAGCAAGAATGCGAGCACGCCGGCAATCACCGAGGCCAGCAGCCGCGGCCGCACGCGCATCGAATGCCACAGCCTGGCGATGGGAGAACGTTCGCGATCCATCGGGCATCGATTAGGTGGCTGGCGGCACGCCCGGATCGTCCCGGGATCAGCGCAGCAGGGTCACATAGACCGCGGCGATGATGGCCGAGGTGATCACGCCGCAGATGCTCGCCCCCATCGCCCAGGGGAGGATCATCACGAGCTTGTTGGCGTCCCTCGCCTCCTTTTGCGCGACCTTGGCTGTCGTCGGCACGCAGGACACGCCGGCGAGGCCGATCACTGGGTTGAAGGTGCGGCCGCTGGTCCAATAAACGATATATCCCCCGATAATCCCGCCGATGCCGGAGATCAGCAGCGACAGCATGCCGAGGACCAGCAGCATGAGCACCTTCGGGTGGAGGATGGTTCCGGCTTCGCACAGCACACCAAGCAGCAGTCCCAGAAAGAACGTGGAGCCATACAGGACCGGGCCGCCGATGAAGTCGATGAACTGGGTCACGCCCGACTCGCGGATGACGATGCCGAGAAAAAAAGACATGAACAAGGGCGCCGCCACCGGGAACAGCAGGCATAGAAGCACGGAGGTGACGACGGCGAAGGTCATCTTCTCCGCTTTGGTCGCTTTCGGATTGCTTCTGCTATCCATCTTGATTGCGCGCAATTCCTTCGGGATCAGCAGCTTGATCAGGTAAGGGTAGCCGGCGTAGGTCAGGCTGAGGTAGAGATAGGCCACGATCGTGATCGGCACGAAAATGTCCTTGGCGAGAATGAGCGAGGTGTACAGCACCATCGGGCCGTCGGCGCCGCCGATCATCGCTATCGACGCGGCTTGCTTGTAGGGAATGCCGAACGCGACGGCGATCGGAAACGTCGCGACGGTGCCCAGCTCCGCGCACACGGCGATGAACATGCTGCGAAACGGCGCAATCAGCACGTAGCCGATGTCCGAGATCACGCCGATGCCCATGAACACCAGGCAGGCGATCAGGCCGTTGCTGAACATGAAGGTGTAGATCGGTTGCAGGAAATCGATCTGCAGCACATTGACCAGCGCGCCGTGCTCGCTTGCCATCGGATCGAGAAAAATCGTTCCGGTAGTCGTCGCCGAGAGATACAGAACGCCGGCGTTGACCGAGGACATGCCGAAGCCCATCGGGATCATGATCAGGGGCTCCAGCGTGCCTTTGGCGCCCAGGTATACGAACAGGATGCCCAGCGCGATCAGCACGATGCGCGCGATCGCGATGGTCGGGCCGGCAGCCACCATGGTGGCCACACCCTGGAAGATGTGCAGGACGTCGATATGCGGCATGCTCAGGCTCCCTTTTCCGGCGCGGCGGGTTGCTTCGCCTGCGCTTCGGCCGGCGCCCTGCCGCGGGCGCCTTGCATGCGGATCGCCGCGAACGTCAGCTTGATTACCCAGGCGACGAGGAACGAAACCACCGCCGCCATGCCATAGACGATGAGCATCAGCTTGGTAGCATCCCAGACATTTTCCATTTTGCGATTCCCTGCGCTATGGCGTTTATCCCGGTCAGTGCGCGGGCGCGCCGACCTCGCCGCCAACGTCCTGGCGGTGAGTGGTGCCGAGCAGCAGGTACATCGCCGGCACCACGAACAGCGTGAACAGCGTGCCGATCGCGATCCCGCTGGCGATTACCAGCCCCATGTCGAAGCGGCTGATCGCGCCGGCGCCGCTCGCGGTGACCAGCGGCAGCACGCCCAGCACCATCGCCGCCGTGGTCATCAGGATCGGTCGCAGGCGGATGCCAGCGGCCTTCTCCACCGCCTCGCGCTTGGACAGGCCTTCGAGCTGCAATTTGTTGGCGAACTCGACGATCAGAATCCCATGTTTGCTGATGAGCCCGATCAGCGTCACCAAACCCACCTCGGTATAGATGTTCAGGCTCGCACCCCCGACCCCGAGGCTGATGAATATCAAGGCACCGCAGATCGACATCGGCACCGACACCAGGATGATCAGCGGATCGCGAAAGCTCTCGAACAACGCCGCCAGCGCCAGGAAGATGATGATCAGCGCGAAGAAGAAGGTCACCACCAGCGCGCTCGACTCCTGCACGAACTGGCGCGACTGGCCGGCATAGTCCACCGTATAGCCTTGGGGCAGCGTGCGCGCGGCGAGGTTCTGCAGATAGCCGATCGCCTCGCCCTGCGTCACCCCGGGAAAAGGTACGCCGGAAATCGTCGCGGCGTTCAGCTGCTGGAAATGATTCACCGACTCCGGCACGGTGACGGTTTCAATATGCGCGATGGTCGACAGCGGCACCATATCGCCGCTCGCACTGCGCAGGTAGTAATTGGCAAGCTGAGAGGCGTTCAGACGGTCGACCTGCTGCACCTGCGGGATCACTTTGTAGGAGCGGCCGTAAAGGCTGAAATAGTTGACGTAGCCGCCGCCGAGCATCGAGCCGAGCGCGTTGCCGATATCGCTCATCTGCAGCCCCAGCTGCGCCGCCAGCTCGCGGTTGATGACGATCTTCGACTGCGGCAGGTCGTAGCGCAGGTCCTTGTCGACGAAGATGAACATGCCGCTCTTTTGCGCCTGCTGCAAAAAGGCGTCGGCAATATCGTTCAGGCGCTCGAACGGCTCGGTCGTCTGGATTACGAACTGGATCGGCAGGCCAAAGGCGCCGGGCAGCGGCGACGGCTGGAACGCGACCACGCGCACGCCGGCGATGCGGCCGAGTTCGCCCTGCAACGCCGGCTGCAGCTGTGTAGCGGTCTTGGCACGCTGGTCCCAGGGCTTGAGCACCATGCCGGCGATGGACTGCCCGGGCATGTCGAGCTGGAACACATGGTCGGTTTCCGGGAAGCGGGCGAAAGTCTGGTAGACCGCTTGCGAGTACAACTGCCGCTGCGCCAGCGTGGCGTCGGGCGCCGCGGTGGAGGAAGTGATGATGATCCCCTGGTCTTCCTGCGGCGCGAGTTCGGATTTCGCCCCGGTGTAGAGAAAATAGATGCTGCCGAGAACGATGAGTGCGAACACGGCCGTCACCGCGACGTAGTTCAGCGTTCCGTGCAGCAGCCGCTCATAGCGCCGGTGCAGCCTGTCGAAAGTGCGGTCGAGCGCCAGCACCAGCCGCGCCTCGATGCCGTGCTCCGACGGGCTGTGTGGTTTGAGCAGGCGCGAGCACATCATCGGCGACAGCGTCAGCGCGACCACGGCCGAAATGGTCACTGCGCCGACCAGCGTAAACGCGAATTCGGTAAACAGCGCCCCGGTCAGTCCGCCGAGGAAGCCGATCGGCACGTAGACGGCGACCAGCACCACGGTCATCGCAATGATCGGGTTGGCGAGTTCGCGCGCGGCGGTGATCGCCGCCTGCATCGGCGACAGTCCCTCCTCGAGGTGGCGGTTGACGTTTTCCACCACGATGATCGCGTCGTCGACCACCAGCCCGATCGCCAGCACCAGCGCGAGCAGCGTGAGCAGGTTGATGGTGAAGCCGGCCGCGAGCATCACGCCGAAGGTACCGATGAGCGACAGCGGGATCGCAATCGTCGGGATCGCCACCGAGCGCACCGAACCCAGAAAAGCGTACACCACCAGCGTAACGATCAGCAGCGCCTCCGCCAGCGTCTTCACCACTTCGATGATGGAACTGTTCACGAACTTGGTCGAGTAGTAGACGATTCTTCCCTGCAAGCCGCGCGGCAGCTGCGTCTGGATGCCGGGGAAAGCGTCGCGCACGCTCGCGATCACGTCGAGCAGGTTCGCCGCCGGCGCCACCTGGATGCCGATGTAGACGGCCTGTTTGCCGTCGAAACCGACCGCCGATTCGTAGTCTTCGGCGCCCAGCGTGACTTTGGCCACGTCCTCCAGTCGCACTACGGCGCCGTTTTGCTGCTTCACCACCATCTTGCGGAATTCGTCGAGCGAATGCAGGCCGGTGGTGGCGGTGAGGATCTGCTGCACCATCTGCCCTTTGGTGTTGCCCACCGCCGAGAGGAAGTCGTTCGCGGCGAGCGCCGCGCGCACGTCGGCGGCGGTGAGCCCGTAGGCGGCGAGCTTCACCGGGTCGAGCCAGGCGCGCAGCGCGAACAGCTTGGCGCCGAGGATCTCGGCGGTCTGCACGCCCTCAACCGCCTGCAGCTTGGGCTGCACCGCGCGAACCAGATAATCGGTGATCTTGTTCGGCGTCAGCACGTCGCTGGCGAAGCCGATGTACAT
>DAIDTN010000068.1 GCA_027457185.1 Burkholderiales bacterium
GAGCTCGCCGACGTGCCCGAAAATGCGTCCGCCTGGCAGTCGGCGACGTCGACGCGCTAGAATTGCCTCGGGCAGGACTGCAAACAATACGCCGAGTGTTTCGTCATGGCGGCGCGGCGCGACGCGCTCAGCGCCGACATCGTCGTCGTCAATCATCATCTTTTCTTCGCCGATGTGATGCTCAGGGACGAGGGCGTGGCCGAGCTGCTGCCGGCCTGCAATGCAGTGATTTTCGACGAGGCGCATCAGTTGCCGGAAACGGCGACCTTGTTTTTCGGCGAGAACCTGAGCTCGGGCCAGCTGCTCGATCTGTGCCGCGATACCTTGGTCGAGGCGGTCGCAGGCGGTGGCGAACTGCCCGCGTTGCGCCCGGCCGTGGCCGCGCTGGAGAAAGCGAGCCGGGATGCGCGGCTCGCGCTGCCGCTGGACGCCGCGCGTCTTGCCTATGCCGCGGCCACCGCGAAGGATGCATTCAGGCAGGCGCTCACGGTTCTGGATGACGACCTGAACAAGCTGTCCAATCTGCTGGAGACCCAGGCGCCGCGCGGTGAAGGGCTTGCCAACTGCTGGCGGCGCGCGCTCGATCTGCACGCGCGGCTCGCGCGTTGGTCGGCCGAGGAGTCCGAGGGCATGGTGCGCTGGGCTGAGACCTACAGCGCCAGTTTCCAGCTGAATGCGGCGCCGCTGGACATCGCCGCGATATTCCGCAAGCAGTTGCAAGGGCATCCGCGCGCCTGGGTGTTCACCTCGGCGACCCTGGCGGTGAACCGCGACTTCAGCCATTACACCGGCGAGATGGGCCTGGACGAGGCGCGCACCGCGTGCTGGGACAGCCCGTTCAATTATCCGGAGCAGGCGTTGCTCTACGTACCCGAAGGACTGCCGGCGCCCAGCGACGCCGCGCACACCACGGCGGTAGTCGAGGCGGCCTGGCCGGTGATCCAGGCGAGCCGCGGCCGCGCATTTCTCCTCTTTACGACCCTGCGCGCCATGCGCCGCGCGCACGAACTGCTGCGCGAGCGCTTCGACGCGGCAGGTGTGGACTATCCCCTGCTGCTGCAGGGGGAGGGCAGCCGCAGCGAACTGCTCGAGCGCTTTCGCCGGCTCGGCAATGCGGTGCTGGTGGCGAGCCAGAGCTTTTGGGAAGGTGTGGACGTGCGCGGCGAAGCGCTGTCGCTGGTGGTGATCGACAAGCTGCCGTTCGCGCCGCCGGACGATCCGGTGCTCGCCGCCCGCATCGAATATCTGGCGAAGCAGGGCAAGAACGCTTTCATGGAGTACCAGCTGCCGCATGCGGCGATCAGCCTGAAGCAGGGCGCAGGGCGCCTGATCCGCGACGAAACCGATCGCGGCGTGCTCATGATCTGCGACCCGCGCCTGATCGGCAAGCCCTACGGGCGGCGCATCTGGCAAAGCCTGCCGGCGATGCGGCGCACGCGCGTGCTTGAAGAGGTGACCGATTTTTTCGCTGCCGCTCCGGTAGAATAGCGGCATCTTGCCCCCCGAGGCAGACTACCTCCGGGTGTGGGAGCGGCGCCCGCGCCGCGATCAGTGCCAAATCGAAGTGCAATCGGCCCGAGGGCGGGCCTCCCACAAGCTTGCAAAAAAAATTGCAAAACGTCGTAGTCACCCGATATACACGCATACATGCAGATCCTCGTAACCGGCGCCGCAGGTTTTATCGGCTCGACCCTTGCGCTGCGGCTGCTGGCGCGCGGTGATCGCGTCGTCGGGCTGGACAACCTCAACGACTATTACGACGTCAGTCTGAAACAGGCGCGGCTGGAGCGCCTGCGCGCGCATCCCGGTTTCGCATTCGAAAAGGCCGACATCGTCGAGCGCGAGGAGATGGCGCGCTTGTTCGCGAGTAAGCGCTTTGACGCGGTGATGCATCTCGCGGCGCAGGCCGGCGTGCGCTATTCGATCGAGAACCCCGCGACGTACGTCGACGCCAATCTGGTCGGCTTCGCCAACGTCATCGAGGGCGCGCGCCGCTCGAATGTCGGGCACTTCGTGTTCGCCTCGTCGAGTTCGGTCTATGGCGCGAACGCCAGGCTGCCGTTCGCCGAGGATGACAACATCGACCACCCGGTGTCGCTCTATGCCGCGACAAAAAAGGCGAACGAACTGATCGCGCACAGCTACGCCCATCTGTACCGCCTGCCCTGCACCGGCCTGCGCTTTTTTACGGTCTACGGCCCGTGGGGGCGGCCCGATATGGCGCTGTTCAAGTTCACCCGCGGCATTCTCGCCGGCGAAGCGATCCCGGTGTTCAACCGCGGCGAGATGGTGCGCGACTTCACTTATGTGGACGACATCGTCGAAGGCGTGATCCGGGTGATCGACCGGCCGGCGCAAGCCGACCCGGACTGGTCGGCGCTTGCGCCCAGGCCCTCGAGCAGCAACGCGCCCTACCGCATCTACAACATCGGCAACAGCCAGCCGGTAAAGCTCATGCGCTATATCGAAGTGCTGGAGCAGTGCCTGGGCAAAATGGCGAAACTGGATCTGCTGCCGCTGCAGGCGGGCGACGTTCCCGAGACCATCGCCGACGTGTCGCGTCTGGAGGCGGCGGTAGGTTTCAGGCCCGGCACGCCGGTCGAAACCGGCATAGCGCGCTTTGTGGAATGGTATCGATCGTACTACCGGGTTTGATTCACGGCATGCAACTCGCAAAATCTTGAAATACCAACAATCGAGGAAATTATGAAAATAGTGATCACCGGCGGCGGCGGATTCCTGGGCTATCGGCTGGCGCTGGCCTTGCTCAAGCGCGGCACCCTGGCCAACGCGGATGGAAAGCAGGAAGCCATTTCACAGATCGTGCTGAGCGACACCGGGTTCCCGGCGCACACCGACGCGCGGCTCAAATGCGTGAAAGGCGATTTCACCAATGCCGCGCTGCTTGCCGGGGCCATGGGCCGCGACACGGGCTCGGTGTTCCATCTGGCGGCGGTGGTGAGCGGCGGCGCCGAAGCCGATTTCGACCTCGGCATCAAAGTGAATCTGGACGGCACGCGCGGCCTGCTCGAGGCCTGCCGCAAGCAGGCGCGGCCGCCGCGCTATGTCTTCGCCAGCTCGGTGGCGGCATTCGGCGGCGAGCTGCCGCCGGTGCTGGACGATGCCACCACGCCCAACCCGCAGACGTCCTATGGCGCGCACAAAGTCTGCGGCGAGTATCTCGCCACCGATTTCAACCGCAAAGGCTTCATCGACGGCCGCTCGCTGCGGCTGCCGACCATCGTGGTGCGCGCGGGCAAGCCCAATCTGGCTGCGTCTTCGTTCGCGAGCGGCATCATCCGCGAGCCGCTGAACGGCGAGATTTCAGCCTGTCCCGTGGGTGCGGAAACCGGCGTTTGGCTGCTCTCGCCCGGCAAGGTGGTCGACGCCTTCATTCACGCCCACGAACTGCCGTCCGCCGCCTGGGGCGTCAATCGCGTGGCCAACCTGGCCGGCATCACCGCTTCGGTGACGCAGATGGTCGAGGCGCTGCGCAAAGTCGCCGGCGACAAGGTCGCCGCGCGCGTCGAGTGGAAACCGGATGCGCGCATCCAGGCCATCGTCAGGACCTGGCCCGTGCGTTTCACCACCGAGCGCGCGCTCAAGCTCGGATTCGTTGCGGACAAGGATATCGAGACCGTGATCCGCGATTACATTCGCGACGAGGGCATCAGAATCTAGATAAGGTTGCGGTGGCGATGCCGGAGGTGTGTTGTCCTCCAAGATGGGAGACCGAAGGTCGGGACCACCCGAAGAGGTGGGGACTTGCGTTGGGCGTAGGAGGGGCGTCCTCGCCCCGACCGCCAAATGCGAAGCCCGATCGGCCCGGGGGCGGGCCTCCCACAAAAGCAAATCGACGATCGGCCCGGGGGAGGGCCTCCCACAAAAGCAAATCGATGATCGGCCCTAGGGCGGGCTTCCCACAACCGACCTACCAGGCATTCCCCCAAAGCATCCACCACGGGTCTTTCTTGCCGGTATAACCTTTGAAATAGGGGCTGTTGGGGAGATTCTTGTGCATCACGCGGTTGGCGTCGTCGCGCAATTTGGTCAAGCCCAGCGCATCGTAGGCTTTCACCAGGATGTACAG
>DAIDTN010000069.1 GCA_027457185.1 Burkholderiales bacterium
GTGCCTGCTCGCCGCGCCCTGCTCGGCCCGGCGCTTGTTCGGCGCGCGGCTCACCGGTTTCGATGGCAGCATCGCCGTAGTGCAGACGCAGCAAGGCGAGCGCACGTTTGCACCGCGCCTGACGGTGTTCGCCGACGGCGCACGCATCGCGGACGGCGGCGCCGCGCCAAGCTACCGCAAGGATTATGGGCAGACCGCCCTGGTGGCCTGGGTCAGGACCGCGCAAGCCCACCGCGGCAGGGCGTTGGAGCGCTTCACGCCCGAAGGCCCGCTTGCGCTGCTGCCGCACGGCGCCGGCTATGCGCTGGTATGGACTGCCGCGCCGGATCGCTGCGCGCGCCTGTGCGCGCTGGACACTCCCGCTTTCCTCGCCGAGTTGCGCGCGTCTTTCGGCGACAGGCTCGGCGCATTCACCGAAGCGGGCGAGCGCAGCGCATTCCCTCTTGCGCTGCGCTACCGGCGCGAGGAAACGCGGCCGCACAGCCTTGCCGTAGGCAACGCGGCGCAGACTCTGCACCCGGTCGCCGGGCAGGGATTCAATCTGGGCCTGCGCGACGCCTGGGAACTCGCGCGCCTTGTGCGCGATGCGCGCGATCCTGGCAGCGACGCTTTCATCGGCGGCTATCGGCGCGCGCGCGCGCTCGACCGCCGCGCCGGCATCCGCTTCACCGACAGCCTGGTGGGCTTGTTCTCCAACGCCCATGCGCTGCTCGGGCTGGGGCGCGGCGCGGGACTGCTTGCCCTCGACCTGCTGCCCTTCGCCCGCCGTTTTGTCGCCCGCCGCATGATTTACGGCGCACGCGCGCTGCCTTAATGCAACAAGAATATATACGCCCGAAGCGTGAATATTTCGATTTTTCTTCAGTGACGATTGGGTATAGAATTCTTTCTTCTTCCGCTAAAACCCTTAACCACGAAATGAGAATCGGACCTCACGTGCTGCGCAACAATCTATTCGTTGCGCCGATGGCCGGGGTCACGGATCGACCGTTCCGCCAGCTGTGCAAGAAATTCGGCGCCGGCATGGCGGTGTCCGAAATGGTGGCATCCAATTCTCTGCTTTGGGGCAGCGAAAAGACGCGGCGGCGCGCCAATCACGAGGGCGAGCCGGATCCGATTTCGGTGCAGATCGCCGGCGCAGATCCGAAGATGATGGCCGATGCCGCCAGCTACAACGTCGGCGAAGGCGCCCAGATCATCGACATCAACATGGGCTGTCCGGCAAAAAAAATCTGCAATGTGATGGCCGGCTCGGCGCTGCTGAAGGATGAGCTGCTGGTCGGCCGCATTCTGGAAGCGGTGGTGCGCGCGGTGGACGTGCCGGTCACGCTCAAGTTCCGCACCGGCTGGGACCGGAACAACAAGAACGCCCTGACGGTCGCACGTATCGCGGAAGAAAGCGGCATCCAGCTGCTCTCGATTCACGGGCGCACGCGCGCCTGCGGCTACACCGGTCACGCCGAATACGACACCATTGCCGAAGTCAAGCGCGCCACGCGCCTGCCGGTGGTCGCCAACGGCGACATCACGTCGCCGCAGAAAGCCAAGTTTGTGCTCGACTACACCAAGGCAGACGGCATCATGATCGGCCGCGCGGCGCAGGGGCGGCCGTGGATTTTCCGCGAGATCGCGTACTACCTCAAGACCGGAACACAGCTGCCGCCGCCGCTCGTGACCGAAATCCACCAGGTGCTGATCGCGCACCTGTACGATTTGTACGCGTTCTACGGCGCCGATACCGGCGTCAGGATCGCGCGCAAACACATTTCCTGGTACACCAAGGGACTGGCCGGATCGGCCAGTTTCCGCCACGCGATGAATCAATTGCAGAGCGTAGAAGAGCAACTCGCCGCGGTGAACCGGTTTTTCGAACAACAGGCGCAGCAATACGAGCATCTGCGCTATGAGGAGGAGTTGGCAGCATGACACCGCGCGCCAGTGAAATCGGGGAATGCGTACGCAAATCCCTGGAGAAATATTTCAAGGACCTCGACGGGGAACGGCCGCGCGCCGTTCACGAGATGGTGCTGAAGAATGTCGAAAAGCCGATGATCGAGGTGGTGCTGGATGTCGCCGAAGGCAATCAGACCTTGGCCGCCAAATGGCTGGGCATCAACCGCAATACCCTGCGCAAGAAAATCGAGCAGCTGAAAATAAAAATGTAATGTCCCGGGCGCGGCAGGTGACGGACAAAACCAGGCGCTCGCTCTACCCGCATATCACGCATCGTCCCTCAATTCTCATTCAGGTTTGCAAATGAGCATCCTCGTCAAGCAGGCCCTTATCAGCGTGTCCGACAAAACCGGCGTGGTCGAGCTCGCGCGCGCGCTGGCGCAGATGCAAGTCACCATCCTCTCCACTGGCGGCACGGCCAAGCTGCTCGCGCAGAACGGCATCGCCGTGACCGAAGTGGCCGAATACACCGGCTATCCGGAGATGCTCGACGGGCGCCTGAAGACGCTGCATCCGATGATCCACGGCGGGCTGCTGGCAAGGCGCGACGTGCCCGCGCACATGGCGGCGATCAAGGATGCGGGCATCGAGCCGATCGATCTGGCGGTGGTCAACCTCTACCCGTTCACCGAGACCATCGCCAAACCCGGCTGCACGCTGGCGCAGGCGATCGAGAACATCGACATCGGCGGTCCGACCATGCTGCGCTCGGCGGCCAAGAACCACGCCGGCGTCGCCGTGCTGGTCGATCCGGCCGATTATCCGGCGCTGCTCGAAGAACTGAAGACGAACGCAGGCAGGGTCAGCGCCGCCACGCGTTTTGCGCTGGCGAAAAAAGTGTTTACTCATACCGCCGCCTATGACGGCGCCATCAGCAATTATCTGACCGGCCTCGATGCCGAACTGAAGAGCCAGGACTTCCCCGAGCGGCTGACGCTGCAATTCGCCCGGGTGCAGGGCATGCGCTACGGCGAGAACCCGCACCAGAGCGCGGCTTTCTATCGCGACATCGAGCCCGCCGCGGGCAGCCTCGCCAGTTACACCCAGCTGCAGGGCAAGGAGCTTTCCTACAACAATGTCGGCGACGCTGACGCCGCCTGGGAATGCGTGAAGACGTTCTCCGAACCCGCCTGCGTCATCGTCAAGCATGCCAATCCCTGCGGCGTGGCCATCGGCAGCGGCACGCTCGAAGCCTACCAGCGCGCATTCCTGACCGATCCGACCTCGGCCTTCGGCGGCATTATCGCGTTCAACCGGCCACTCGATGCGTTCACCGCCGAGGCCGTGGCGAAGCAGTTCGTAGAAGTGCTGATCGCCCCCGGCTACGACGCAGCGGCGGGGAAGGTGCTCGAATCCAAGGCCAATGTGCGCGTACTCACGGTGCTGCTGGCCGCGGGCGCCAATCGCTACGACTACAAGCGCGTCGGCGGCGGCCTGCTGGTGCAGACACCGGACACGAAGAATGTGACACCCACCGAGCTGCGCGTGGTCACGAAGAAAAAACCCACTGATGCGGAACTGCGCGACCTGCTGTTCGCCTGGCGCGTGGCCAAGTTCGTCAAATCCAACGCCATCGTGTTTTGCGGCAGCGGTTACACGCTCGGCGTGGGCGCGGGCCAGATGAGCCGCGTCGACAGCGCGCGCATCGCCGCGATCAAGGCGAAGAATGCCGGTCTGTCGCTCGCTGGCTCGGTTGTCGCCTCGGCCGCCTTCTTCCCTTTCCGCGACGGCGTCGACGGCGTGGCCGTGGCCGGCGCCAAAGCCATCATCCAGCCCGGCGGCAGTATGCGCGACGAGGAAGTTGTCGCCGCGGCAGACGAGCTCGGTCTGATCATGGTGTATACCGGCATTCGCCACTTCAGGCACTAGGCTCCTAGCGTGAAGCTCCTGGTGATCGGCGCGGGCGGTCGCGAGCACGCGCTGGCGTGGAAGCTGGCGCAGGCGCCGCGCGTGCAGAAGGTCTATGTCGCTCCGGGCAACGCCGGCACGGCGCTCGAGCCGGGCCTGGAGAATGTGCCCATCAGCGACATCGCCCAACTGGCCGGGTTCGCGCAGGAAAATTCGGTACATCTCACCGTGGTCGGTCCCGAGGCGCCGCTCGCCGCGGGCGTGGTCGACCTGTTCCGCGCGCGCGGCCTGAAGATCTTCGGCCCGACCCGCGCCGCGGCACAGCTGGAGAGCTCCAAGGATTTCGCCAAACGCTTCATGCAGCGGCATCACATCCCCACCGCCGCCTACGCCACCTTCAGCGACGCCGCGCGCGCGCATGCCTATATCGATGCGCAAGGTGCCCCCATCGTGATCAAGGCCGACGGCCTGGCCGCGGGCAAGGGCGTGATCGTCGCTATGGCGGCCAAGGAAGCGCATGACGCCGTCGACCTGATGCTGGTGGACAACAAAATGGGCGATGCCGGTGCGCGCGTGGTGATCGAGGAGTTCAT
>DAIDTN010000070.1 GCA_027457185.1 Burkholderiales bacterium
GGCTGGCTCGGCGGCGCGATCATGTGGCACTTCGCAGCGATGTGGCTGCTCGCTGCCAACGGCCTGGTGTATCTGCTGTTCAATGCCGGCACCGGGCGCTTGATGCGCAAGTTCTTTCCGCTGTCGCCGCGCGCGATTGCCGCCGACCTTGGTGCCGCGCTGCGCGGCCAGCTGGCACACGCGGACCCGCGCGAGTACAACGCGGTGCAACGCGCCGCTTATCTGTTCGTGATTGCGGACGCGGTGCTGCTGGTGTTGTCGGGCCTGGTGCTGTGGAAGTCGGTGCAGTTTCCACTGCTGCGCGAACTCCTGGGCGGCTACGAAACCGCGCGCCGCGTGCATTTCTTCGCCATGGCCGCCCTGGTCGCTTTTGTCATGCTGCACCTGGCCATGGTTGCGCTGGTGCCCCGCACCTTGATGACCATGATCCGTGGCCGCTGAGGAGTACGTTCGATGATCAAGAAATCCCCCAGACTGGCGTCGATCGACGCCGACGCCGTGGTGAAGGAAGCGCTGCGCCGCATCGAGCAGCCAGCGCGGCGCATGTTCCTGCGGCATACGCTTACGCTTGGCGGCCTGTCGCTTTTGACCGGCTGCGCCATCGTCGACGAGGACAGCGCCGAGCCTGCGCTGATGAGGGTGTCGCGCTTCAACGACAAAGTGCAGGGCTGGCTGTTCAATCCCAAGCTGCTGGCGCCGACCTATCCCGAATCGATGATCACGCGGCCGTTCCCGTTCAATGCCTACTATGACGAGGACGAGGTGCCGCAGGTCGATGCGGGCAGTTACCGGCTAGAGGTCAGCGGTTTGGTGGCCAATCGGCGCGCCTGGACCCTGCCGGAGTTGCACGCCTTGCCGCAGACCGACCAGATCACGCGCCACATCTGCGTCGAGGGCTGGAGCGCCATCGGCAGGTGGGGCGGCGTGAGGTTTTCGGATTTCCTCGCGCGCATAGGCGCGGACACCAGCGCCAAGTACGTAGGCTTCAGGTGCGCCGACAAGTACTACACCAGCATCGACATGCCGACGGCGTTGCACCCGCAGACATTGCTGACGCTCACCTACGATGGTCAGGTGCTGCCGCCGCGCTACGGTTTTCCGATGAAGCTGCGCATGCCGACCAAGCTAGGCTACAAGAATCCGAAGCACATCCTGGCGATGTTCGTCACCAACACCTACCCCGGCGGCTACTGGGAAGACCAGGGGTACAATTGGTTCGGCGGCAGCTGAGCCCCAATCAGCCGCCCTGAAACACGGGCATCGCCGCCGCTTCCGCAACACGTTTTCGCCGGCTCGGTTATCATGGTCGCAGGCCATTTCCTGCGCGAGGCTGCCTGCGATGAGCCACAAGCACGAACACCTGATCCAGTCCATCTTCCGCGATCCGATCGGCGGCAACATTCACTGGCGCGAGGTGGAGTCGCTGCTGCATCACCTCGGCGCCGAGATCGAATCGCTCTCGGGCGCGCGCTTGCGGGTAAAGCTCAACGGCCACGAGGATGTCCTGCACCGCCCGCACCACGGCAACACGCTTGACCGTTCGGGGGTCAAGCTCCTGCGCGAGTATCTGGCCCGCGCCCACGTCACGCCCTCGGCGTTCGAGGCAGACAATCCCCCGACGAACGCGGCCTAGGCGTTCATTTCGGTAATTCTGAAATGGCCCCTAAGCGGTTTGCCGGGCGAGCAACAGCGCCGGATCAGCCGATTGCGAGCAGTTCCACTTCGAACACCAGCGTCGCATTTGGCGGAATCACGCCGCCGGCACCGCGCGCGCCATAGCCGAGTTCGGGCGGGATCGTCAGTTTCCGCTTGCCGCCAACCAGCATGCCTTGTACGCCTTCGTCCCAGCCGCGGATGACCTCGCCCGCGCCGAGGCGGAACACAAACGGGCTGCTGCGGTCTTTGCTCGAGTCGAATTTACTGCCGCTGCTGAGCCAGCCGGTGTAGTGCACGGTGACACTATGACCTTCGGCCGCGCACGCGCCTGCGCCTGGGACCATATCCTCGATGGTTAAGCCGCTGGGGGTCTTGCTAGTGGACATGGCAACCTCTGCGCTGAAAAAGAGCCGCCATTGTAGTGCCTAGCACGCAAGCTGTCGCGCGGCTCGCTGCTATAATTCCGCACTCTGCCGTAAGCGCCGGTCACAGCCCACCTCGCTCAATGGAACTCTACGACATCGCCGTCATCGGCGGCGGCATCAACGGCGCGGGCGTCGCACGCGACGCCGCCGGCCGCGGCCTCAATGTGCTGCTCGCAGAGCAGAACGATTTCGCCTCGGCGACCTCCTCGGCCAGCACCAAACTGATCCACGGCGGACTGCGCTACCTCGAATACTACGAGTTCCGCCTGGTGTCCGAGTCACTGGGCGAGCGCGAAGTGCTGCTGCGCATCGCGCCGCACATCATCTGGCCGCTGGAATTCGTGCTGCCGCACGAAAAGCATCTGCGCCCGGCGTGGATGATCCGCGCCGGCCTGTTCCTCTATGACAATTTAGGGACTCGCGCATTTGCGCTCGGTGGCGGCCGCACCAGCCTGCCCAAGTCGCGCGGCGTCAGGCTCGAGCCGGGGGGCCACGGCGCCGGCCTGAAGCCGGAATTCTCCCGCGGCTTTGCCTATTACGACGCCTGGGTGGACGACGCACGCCTGGTGGTGCTGACCCTCTCCTCCGCGCGAGCCCATGGCGCGACCGTGCTCGCGCGCACGCGCTGCACCGGCGCGAGGCGCGAGGGCGATGCCTGGCGAGTGACGCTGCGCGACCAGGCTAGTGGCAAGGAACGCGAAGTGCGTGCGCGCATTCTGGTGAATGCCGCCGGCCCATGGGTAAAAAGCCTGCTCGATCGCGAACTGAAAATCGACTCCCCCGGCCAGGTGCGGCTGGTGAAGGGCAGCCATATCGTGGTGCCGCGCATCCACGACAAGCGCTACGCCTACATCCTGCAGAATCCGGACCGGCGCGTGGTATTCCTGATCCCCTACGAGCGCGAGTTCACACTCATCGGCACTACCGACGTGCAAGTCGCCGAGAAAGACCTCCCGCCCGCGATCTCGCCCGACGAGATCGCCTACCTGTGCGCGGCGGCGAGCCGCTACAGCGCGAGCGCAGTCACCACTGACCAGGTGGTGTGGAGCTACAGCGGGGTGCGACCCTTGTACGACGACGGCAGCGAAAACCCCTCTGCCATCACCCGCGACTACGTGCTGCTGTTAGACGAAAGCGGCCCGCCGTTGTTGTCCGTTTTCGGAGGCAAGATCACCACCTATCGCAAACTGGCCGAGCATGTGATGGACAAGCTCGCGCGCTGGATCCCGGCACGCCCGCGCTGGACGCATGCCGAGGCACTGCCGGGCGGCGACTTCGGCGGGCGCGATTTTCAGACCGTGCTGGCCGAGGTGCGCGCGCGCTATTCGGGGCTCGATCCACACTGGCTGGCGCGCCTGCTGCGCCGTCACGGCACCGTGATCGATAAGATTCTCGATAACGCGAAGGCCGAGGCCGATTTGGGCGAGAATTTCGGCGGCGGGCTGTATGAGCGCGAACTCGCCTATCTCGCCGAGCACGAATGGGGGCGCGCGGCCGAAGACGTGCTGTGGCGGCGCACCAAGTGCGGCCTGCATATGAGCGCGGCGCAGCGCCAGCGCGTCGCCGAACGCATGGCGGGCGGGCGGTGAAACCGCTCGCGCAAATGCCGGGCGCGGTGGTGCAAGGGATCCGCGGCGTGTTCTGCGATATCGACGACACGCTTACCAGCGAGGGCAAGCTCGGCGCGCGCGCCTATGCCGCGCTGGAGCGGCTGCACTCCGCGGGGAAACTCGTAGTTCCCATCACCGGCCGGCCCGCCGGTTGGTGCGACCATATCGCGCGCATGTGGCCGGTGGACGCGGTGGTGGGCGAGAACGGCGCTTTCTATTTCTATTACGACGCTGCACGGAAAAAACTGGTGCAGCGCTTCCTGTTCGACGCACAAATGCGCGCGGCGAACCGCGAAAAAATGAGCACCGTGCGCGAGCGCATCCTGCGCGAGGTGCCGGGGTCGGCGCTCGCCTCGGACCAACTCTACCGCGAGGCCGATCTCGCGATTGACTACTGCGAGGACGTGCCGCGGCTGCCGTTCGCCGAGGTAGACCGGATCGTCGCGCTGATGGGCGCGGCCGGCATGACGGCGAAAATCAGTTCCATCCACGTCAACGGCTGGTTCGGCGATTACGACAAACTGGGCATGACGCGTAACCTGATGCAGGAGCGCTACAGTGTCGATCTCGCGCGCGACCGGGCCAGCTACCTGTTTGTCGGCGACTCGCCCAACGATGCGCCCATGTTCAGGTTCTTTGCCAATTCGGTCGGCGTGGCCAATGTGGCCGATTTCGGTGCGCGCCTTGCCGACGCTCCGGCCTATGTATGCAGCCGGCGCAGCGGCGAAGGGTTTGTTGAACTTGTCGAACTTCTACTTGGCGCGAACGGATAGGCAATGGAATGGTGGTTGGGCTATGCCGCGATCGGTACGTCGGCGATCGTCGGTTTTCCGATCGCGCTTGCCGGCAGTCGGCTTCATGGTTGCGGGTTGGGGGAAAAGCGGTCTGCCGCCGCACATCGCCTGTCGACCAAACGACTGAAGCAGGTGTTCGCGCTGCCGCCGTACGGACTTGCGACGAAAATGCGGGTCAGTCCCTGGTAGGACGCAGTCTTCGGCGGAGCGACAGCGCTGCAAGGCGCCTCCGCCCTGCCTAAATTGTGCCGTCGGCCCTCAGCGGGGCGATGGCGGGCTCGTCCAACTGCAGCAGGCCGGGCAGGATTGGCTCGGTGTGCTGGCCGAGCACCGGCGGGGCGAGCCGGTACTCCACCGGCGTGGCGGAGAAGCGCATCGGGCTGGCGACGGTCGGTACCTTGCCCGCGACCGGATGGTCGAGTACGACCTTGATGCCGCGCGCCTTCACCTGCGGCTCCTCGAACACCTGCGCCACATTGTTGATCGGGCCATTGGGTACGCCGGCGGCCTCGAGGATTTCCACCCATTCGCGCGTATTGCGCCGGGCGAACACCGCCTGCAACAGGCGCGTGAGTTCGGCGCGGTTCTCGACGCGCTTGCCGTTGCCGGCGAAGCGCGCATCGGCGGCGAGCTCCGCGCATCCGGCGGCTTCGCAGAATTTGCGGAACAGGTTGTCGTTGCCGCAGGCGAGGATCACGTCGCCGTCGGCGGTCTTGAACGGCTGGTAGGGCACGATGTTCGGATGCAGGTTGCCGATGCGCTTGGGCGGTGAGCCGGTGGCGAAGTAGTTGGTGTTCTGGTAGGCGAGCAGCGCAATCTGCGAGTCGAGCAGCGCGAGATCGAGCTGCTGGCCGATGCCGGTCTCGGCGCGGTGGGCGATTGCGGCGCAGATGGCGACGCTGGCGTACATGCCGGTGATGATGTCGGCCACCGGGACGCCCGCCCGCTGCGGGCCGCCTCCCGGCGCCCCGTCGGGTTCACCGGTGACGCTCATCATCCCGCCCATGCCCTGGATCATGAAGTCGTAGCCGGGGTGCTCGCGGTAGGGGCCGGTCTGGCCGAAGCCGGTGACCGAGCAGTAGATCAGGCGCGGATTGATTTGTTTCAGGTCGCCGTAGGACAGGCCGTAGCGCGCCAGATCGCCGAACTTGTAGTTCTCGATCAGCACGTCGGAGATCCGCGCGAGCTCGCGTACCAGCTTCTGCCCCTCGGGCTTGGAGATGTTGAGCGTGATCGATTTCTTGCCGCGGTTGGCGGAAGTGAAATAGGCCGAGTCCTTGGTGTCGCGGCCTGCGCTGTCCTTCACCCAGGGCGGACCGTAGGTGCGCGAGTCGTCGCCGAACTTGGGGCGCTCGACCTTGATCACTTCGGCGCCGAGGTCGGCCAGGTTCTGGCCGGCCCAGGGGCCGGCGAGCACGCGGGAAAGATCGAGTACGCGGATATGGGACAGCGGGCCGGGCATGGGATCAGACTTTCTACAAAAAAATGGCTGCGGCTTTACCAGGATCGGGCGCGATAGGCGTGGCGCAGGTTCAGTGCACGCCGCCCATCATGTGGTTGGGCAGCCAGGTCGCGATTTCCGGGAACACGCACAGGATCACGATCGCCAGCATCATGCACAGCACATAGGGAATGGTGCCCCACATGATGCGCGTCACCGGCACGTCCGGCGCGATCGAGCTGACGATGTAGATGTTCAGGCCCACCGGCGGATGGATCAGGCCGATCTCCATGTTGATGGTGAGGATCACGCCGAACCACACCGGATCGAAGCCGGCGGCCCTGATGATCGGGTAGAGGATAGGCGCGGTCATCAGGATCACCGCCGCCGGCGGAATGAAGAATCCGCACACCAGCAGGAACACGTTGATCATGCCCATCAGCGCCCAGCGGTTGACGTGCATGTCGGCGATTGCCTGCGCCAGCGTCTGCGTGAGATAGAGCGAGGTCAGCATGTAGCCGAACAACACGGCGGCGGCGATGATCGTCAGAATCATCACGGATTCGCGCGTGGTGTCGCGCAGGATTGCCCACCACGCTTTCGGCCGCCACATGCGGTAAATCACCACCGCCATCACCACGCACATCGCCGCGCCTACGCCGGCCGCTTCCGAGGGCGTCGCCACGCCGCCGTAGAGCACGTACATCACGCCGACGATGATCGCGAGAAACGGCGCAATCTTGGGGATCGATTGAAATTTCTGTTTCCAGCTATAGCGAAAATCGGCGGCGTGCGACCTGAAGCCGCGCTTCCAAATGAGGAACACCGTCCAAAGTATGAACAGTCCGGTGAGCATCAGGCCGGGCAACACGCCCGCGAGGAACAGGCGTCCGATCGAAGTTTCGGTGGCAATGCCGTAAAGGATAAAGGTGCTCGCCGGCGGGATCAGGATGCCGAGCGTGCCGCCGGCGCAGATCGAACCGGTGGCAATGTCGTCCGGATAGCCGCGCCGGCGCATCTCGGGGATGCCCATTTTGCCGATGGCGGCGCAGCATGCGGGCGAAGAGCCGGTGAGCGCGGCAAATATGGCGCAGGCACCGAGGTTGGAAATCACCAGCCCTCCGGGCAGGCGGTAGAGCCAGCGGTCGAGCGCTTCGTAGAGGTCCTTGCCGGCGGGGGAGGAGCCGATCGCCGCGCCCATCATGACGAACATCGGGATCGAAACCAGGGTGAAGTCGTTGAGCCCGGCGAAGAAAGTTTCGGCTACCACGTGCAGCGCGTCGAAGCCCTGGAACAGGGCAATGAAGGCGATCGAGAGCGCGCCCAGGCCGAAGGCGACCGGTGCGCCCGAGAGCAGCACCACCAGCGTCACCGCGAGGACCAGCGTCCCTTGCTCGCCCGGGCTCATGACAAGCGCTTGGCGGTGATGCCGAACGGCGGCTCACGCCCGGTGACCAGGTTGTAC
>DAIDTN010000071.1 GCA_027457185.1 Burkholderiales bacterium
GATGAGCTGCATGCTCTCGAAATCGGTCGATTCGGGCAGCAGGATGTCGGCGAAATGGTTGGTTTCATCGTCGGTATAGGCGAAGGCGACGATGAACGGGAACTCCGCCAGGCGATTGGCCACCTCCGGCGCGTTCCAGGAAGAGCTTGCCGGGTTGGTGCGGTAGCAGATCCAGACGTCGGGTGCCGTGGTGCGCGGCCAGTGCTCCGGTTGGTGTTTGAGGAACAGCCACGGCAGGTGGGAAGGCCCCAGCGCCGGCGACCAGGGCGAATCCGACACCAGCGGCACCAGCGTCTTGTAGGCATTGCGGATGTGGGGGTGCTTCATCCAACCCAAGGCCGAGGTCTCGTTGAACTGGAATTGCATGAAGCCATCCCCCCCCGGCAGCGCCGAGCCGACGCGCGACACCGCAGGGCGCACCAGCTTGACTGCGGTGCCGAGCGTGCCGCCCGGCACTTCGAGCGCGCCCATCAGAATGGCGAGGATTTTCTGCGACCACACGCACTGGTACGCGCCCCAGCCGTTGCATACGCCCTTGCCGAGCATCACCGCGACCGGGCGGAAGGGCAGGGTGCGCCCTTCGATCTCTATCGTCTGGCCGATGCAGGCCGCCGCGACGAATTCGTCGGCGATGCGGCGGATGGTCGCCGCCGGCACGCCGCATTCCTCCGCCGCCCAGTCCGGATTGAACGCGCGCATGTGATCGAGCATTTTCTGGAACGCGGGCTGCGCCTCGACGCCGTCATGGTTCCAGCGCGCATCGTCCGGTCCGATCTCGATGCCCGATACCCTGAAGCTTCCGGCAAGCGCCGGTTCGACTATGCCGGCGTCGTAGGGCTTGGCCTTGCCGTCGGCGCGGTCCCAGATCAGCGGCTTTTCACTCGCCGCATCGCGCAGGAACCAGCCGTTCGGCCCGATGAGATAGGGCGAATTGGTCCGCTGCTTGAGGTAGGGAAGGTCGCAGATTTCCTCCCACTTGCGCTCGTGCAGGATGCGGTGGATCAGTCCGAACAGGAATGCCGCATCGGTCTTCGGCCTGATCGGCACCCATTCGGCCGAGACGGCGCCGGTGATGGACAGATGCGGCTCGACCTGCACCCGCTTGGCGCCGCGCACGCGCGCGTCGGCTTCGCGCCAGACGCCGGCAACGCCGCCCGAGGCCTCGACGTTGTTGCCGCAGTTGATGATGTAGTTCACGTAGGGCGTGTCCGGCGAGACGATGAAGGCGCGGTGCCAGAGCTCGCCGTACAGATGCTCGGAGTGGTAGCACTTCACGCCCTGTCCCGCGCCGAAGCCCTGGTCGACCGGGCCCCACGCGGCCATGAACGCGGGGAAAGTGCCCATGTACTGCACCGGCGTGCCGCCGCCGCCGCTCGATACGGCGAGACGCGGAAACCCGGATGCGTCGGTCAGCCCCTTGGCGCGCAGTTCGCGCAGCTTCGCGCCAACGATCTCGAACGCTTCAGACCAACTGATCGGCACGAAGCCGGGGTTTTCGCTGCGGCCCTTTTTTGGATTGGTCCGCTTCATCGGCTGCTTCACCCGGTTCGGGTTGTAGGTCTTCTGGATCAGGCCGTAGGCCTTGACGCAGACGCGCCCGCCGCCGGGATGTTGGCTGCGAATGTCCCAGTTCGATTCAATGCGTGTGGCGACGCCGTTCTCCACCTCGACTTTCATCAGGTCGGGGCCGGAGACGCACTGGTAGCAGTAGATCGGAACCTGCTTCTTGCCGCCGCTGCTTGATTCTGCCATGCGCTTTACTCCTTGCCCGCGTTCGACACGCCGAACCCCGGGATCACCGTCCACGTCCGCCGCAGCTCGCTCTTGCGCACCTTGCCGACTGCCGTGCGCGGAAGCGCGTCGGCAAAGCGGACGTGCCTCGGCGCTTTGAAGCCGGCGATCGACGTGCGGCAATGCGCGATCAGTTCCGCGCCCGTCAGCGTCGTCCCTTCGCGCAGGACGACAACTGCAGCGACGGCCTCGCCCAGTCTCGGGTCCGGCACGCCGATCACGGCGACCTCGGCGACCGCCGGGTGGCGCGCGAGCGCCGCCTCTACATCCACAGAATACACATTTTCGCCGCCGGTGATGATCAAATCCTTCTTTCTATCGAGTATTGTCAGGCGCCCGCTTTCATCCATCGCGCCGACATCGCCGCTGCGGAACCATCCGCCCTCGAGCACCTCGGCGGTTTCGGCCGGCCGCTTGTGATAGCCCAGCATCACGCCCGGCGCGCGCACGCGCACTTCGCCGGCCTGTCCGGTCGCGCATTCGGCACCGGCGTCATCGACGATGCGCAATTCCACGCCGATCAGCGGCCGGCCGGCCGAGCCGAGGATCGCCGCATCCCCGGCCGCGATGCCGGCACGGTGGTCGTCGTCCGACAGGATAGTGAGAATCGGCGCTGTTTCGGTGAGCCCGTAGGCCTGGTGGAACTGCGCGTTCGGAAAGAACTCCATTGCCGAGCGCATCCACGGCGTCGGCATCGGCGACGATCCGTAGAACAGCACGCGCAGCGACGAACGATCGAAGCGCGAAGCCTGCGGATCGTCGAGCACCATTTTCAGCATCGTCGGGACGACGGTGGTGAAACAGATACGATGGCGCTCGATCGACTCGAGCAGGTTTTGCGGCGAGAACTGGCGCAGGAACACATGGGTGCCGCCGAGCAGCGTCGTAATGTTGCTGCATAGCGCGGCCGCATGGAACATCGGCGCGACCGTAAGCGTCACGTCGCTAGTGCGTATCCCCAGCGCGATGCCGATCTGCATGGCATTCCAGGCGATATTGCGATGGGAGAGGCGAACGCCCTTGCTGCGTCCGGTGGTGCCGCCGGTATACAGCACCATGGCTTCCGCATCTTCGCCGCCATCGTGCATGGGCGCGGGAGCGCTCGTCGCGAGCAGCGCCTCGTAAGGCCCCCGGTCGCCGGCCGCAATCAGCGTGCGTTCGCGCCATGCGGCCAGCAGCGGATCGTCGAAGGCCGGCAGCAATTCCGGGTCGACGATCACCACGCTGCATCCCGCATCGTCGAGGATGTCGGCAATCTCGCGCGGCGCCAGCCTCCAGTTCACCGGCACGGGAACCGCACCGCTCCAGTGACCGGCCCAGATCGCCTCCGCCTGGCGAAAGCCATTTTTCATCAGGAGTCCGTAGCGCGCGCCCGGGCCCGCGCCGAGAAGTGCGAGCATTGCCGACACCCGGCGTATCCGGTCGAACCACTGCGCCCAGGTGAGCGTCATTTCGGCATCGAGCAGCGCGGTCCGCGTCGCGTGGACGCGCGCCGTCTCGTTCAGCAAACGAGCGAGGTTCATCGACGTGCTGCCTTCGAATTGAGGGGGTATCCCCCGCGGTGGAGGGCCGAAGGTCGGGATCACCCGAAGAGATGGGGATTTCCTTTGGGGTGCTTGCCCTTATACTCAACCAGATCGAGGGCCATTTCGGCAATTCCGAAATGGCCCTCTTGGCTCATTGCTTCAGGAGCCGGAACGCGCCTCCTTCGACCTTGATCAGGAACGGCGTGCGCTCGTCGTAACCGTTGTGGTTGGTCGGGCTCATATTCGACAGGCCGTTGTTCAGATAGATGTTCTTGCCCCGCTCGAGTTGATCGCGCAGCGCAGAGCGGAACGCGGCGGTTCCCGGCTTGCCGTGCTTAAGCGCGCCCGGAACGGCGTGTTCGACCAGGACCATGGTGTCCCAGAGGTGCGCGCCGAATATGTTCGGTGCCTGTTTGTGCACCGCCTCGTAGGCCTTGATGAATTTCTCCGGCGATTTGCGGAACGGGCTGGATTTGGGCAGGTCGTTCGCGACGGTAAACACCTCTCCGGCGTAGATCGTGCCTTCGACGTCCTTGCCGCCGAGCTTGATGAACTGCTCGGTGGAAACGCCGTGCGTCTGGAAAATCGGGCCCTTGTAGCCGCGCTCGCGCAGGGCCTTTTGCGGCAGTACCGCCGGCGTTCCCGCCGATGCGATGAACACCGCGTCGGGGTTCGTCGCGATGATCTTCAGCACCTGTCCGGTGACGCTCGAGTCGCCGCGCCCATAGACCTCGTGGGTGGTCAGCGTGATGCCCAGCTTCGGCGCCAGCTCGCTCAGCGCCTTGTAATAGCCCTCGCCGTAACCGTCTGATACGCCGATGTAACCGAGCTTCTTCACGCCCGTCTTCGCGATGTACTTCATGATCGCGCTCGCCAGCAGATCGTCGTTAGGCACGACCTTGAACACCCAGTGGCGCTTTGCATCCATCGGCGTGACCAGTTCGGCCGCGGCCGCCAGCGACAGCAGCGGCGTTTTCGTTTCGTATGCGATGTCGATCAGCGGCATGCTGGTCGGCGTCAGCGACGAACCGATCAGCACGTCGACCTTGTCCTCGGCGATCAGCTTGCGCGCGTTTTGCGCCGCCTTGGTCGGATCCGACTCATCGTCGAGCGCGATGTAGCTGACTTTCTGCCCGTCGATCACCTTCGGCAGCGCCTTCACCGTTTGCATCTGCGGCTGGCCCAGCGCTGCGCCCGGACCGCTGGCCGAAACCGTGATGCCGACCCTGATTTGCGCTACGGCCGCCCCGCTGATGCCGATGCCGGCGACCGCCGCAACAGCGGCAAAGATGGGTACGTAGTTCTTCATCTTCATGATATCTCCTCTCTCCGTTGAAAAAGTGGGGTCCTGCTCCAGCTCAGTATTCTGTGCCCCCCAGGCCCAGATAGCTTTCGATCAGGCGCTCGTCGTTCGCGATCTCCGCCGCGGGCCCGGGTTTGGTGATGGTACCCAGTTCCAGCACGTAAGCATAGTCGGCGACCTGCAATGCGGCGCGCGCGTTCTGCTCGACCAGCAGGATCGACACGCCGCTCTGGCGCAGCGAGACCAGGCGCTGAAACACCTCCTCCACTATACGCGGAGCCAGGCCGAGACTGGGTTCGTCGAGCATCAGCAACTCGGGGTGCGACATTATTGCACGTCCCATCGCGAGCATCTGCCGCTCGCCGCCGGACAGCGTTCCGGCGAGTTGGCGCTGGCGCTCCTTCAGGCGGGGAAACTGCGCGTAGGCTTCGTCGAGCGACTTGTCGCGCTCGGCTCGGCGCCGGCGGAATCCGCCGAGCCGCAGATTGTCCTCGACGGTGAGGTCGGGAAACAGCTCGCGCTTCTCCGGAACGAGACTGAGGCGGCAGGCGACGCGGGTCTCCAGCGGCAGATGCTCGATTGCGCGCCCGCCGAAACGGATGCTTCCCTTAGCCGGCAGGACACCCATGATCGCATTCAGCAGCGTACTCTTTCCGGCCCCGTTGGCGCCGAGGATGGTCACGAGCGCGCCTCTGGGCACCTCCAGCGACACCTCATTAACCGCCTGCGTGCGGCCGTAGCTCACCGAAACCCGGTGCAGCTGCAGGTGCGGCGAGCTCACGAAGCGGCGCCTCCGAGGTAGGCATCGCGCACTTTTGGATCGCACCGCACCGACGCGGGCGCGCCTTCGCAGATCTTGGTGCCGAAATCGAGCACAACGAGCCGATCGGCCAGGCTCATGACGAAGTCCATGTCGTGCTCGATCAGCAGAACGCTGACGCCATCGCTGCGCAGCTCGCGCAGCAGGCGGGCGAGCGCTTTCTTCTCGCCGAAACGCAGGCCGGCGGCCGGTTCGTCCATCAACACCAGCACAGGATCGAGACACAGGGCCCGCGCGACTTCGACCAGGCGCAATTGACCGAGCGCGAGGCTGCCCGCCAGCTTGTGCGCGTGTTCATCCAGACCGACCCGCTGCAATTGGCGCGCCGCCTCGTCGAGAAGCTGGGCTTCTTCCGCCCGATCGAGTCTGAGCACCGCGCGCAGCAAGCCGGCCTCGCCGCGCAGGTGGGCGCCGAGCGCGACGTTTTCCAGAACGCTCATGTCGGCGACGATATTCGCGTGCTGGAAAGTGCGGCCGAGGCCGCGTGCGGCGATCTGCTGCGGCGTTGCACCGGCGATCGACGCGTCGCGAAAGCGGATCGCGCCGCTGTTCAGCGCCAGGGCTCCGCAGATCAGGTTGAAGGTGGTGCTTTTGCCCGCGCCGTTGGGGCCGATCAGGCCGACGATCTCGCCGGCGCGCACGTCGAAACCGACCTTGTTCACCGCGACCAGTCCGCCGTAGCTCTTGCACACGGATTCGACGTCGAGCAGCGGCGCGCCGCGCTCGGGAACGCCTCGACGCAAAAGGCTTGCGCTGCGGCGGCGCCGCGCAATCCTCGCCACGCGCGGAGGACCGAACAGAATCGGCCACAGGCCGCTTGGCGCCGCCTGCAGCGTGAACACCAGGACTGCGCCGAATACGACGATTTCGTAGTTGCCCGGCGCTCCGACGAGCGCCGGCAGGATGTTCTGCAGCTGATCGCGCAGAAACGTGATTGCCGTCGCGCCGAGTATTGCGCCGTAGACCCGGCCCGCGCCGCCGACGACCGCCATCAGCAGGTACTCGATCCCGGCATTCACGCCGAAGGGCCCGGGCGCGACCGAGCGCTGAAAATGCGCGTACAGCCAGCCGGCGAGGCCGGCGAGCACCGCCGCGAAAACGAAAACTTTCAGCTTGGTTGCGGCAATATTCACGCCGAATGCCTCGGCCGCGGCGGTGCTTCGGCGCAGCGCGCGCACGGCCCTGCCGGTTCTCCCGCCGAGCAGGTTCTGTACCGCAACGACCGCCAAAACGACCGCCAGCCACACGACGACGAAATACTGGCGCCCTTCGATCAGCGCGTGATTGCCGAGGTGAAGCGGGGGGATCCCGGACATGCCGTCGTGCGCGCCGAGCCAGCTCAGATTGCCGAACAGGTAGAACAGCGCGACGCCCCAGGCGAGCGTGCCGAGCGGAAGATAATGGCCCGACAGGCGCACCGTGAGGGCACCGATCAGCAGCGCACCCAGCGCGGTAACCGACAGCGCCAGCGGCAGCGCGAGCCACGGGTTCATGCCGTAGTGGACGGTGAGCACGCTGGTGGTGTACGCACCCAGGCCGACGAACGCAGCCTGCCCGAACGAAGTCATTCCGCCGACGCCGGTCAGCAGTACCAGACCGATCGCAACCAGACTCGAAATGCCAATGTAGTTGAACAGCGTCACACAATAAGGCGGCATCAGGCCGGTGAACGGCAAGGCGACAATGACCAGCGCCAGGACCGCCGCAATCCAGGTGCTGCGCGCCGGCATCACTCCTCCTCCTCGAGGTGGGCGGGCGAGCGCAGCGAGCGCCAGAGGAGCACCGGCAGGATCAAACTGAAGACCATCACTTCCTTGAAATTGCTCATCCAGAAGGAAAAGAATGCCTCGGCAACGCCCACTGCGAGCGCGGCGAGCACTGTCAGCGGAAAGCTGACGAGTCCGCCGAGGATTGCCGCGACAAATGCCTTCAGGCCGATCAAAAAACCGCTGTCGTAATAGATCGTCACAATCGGACCGGCGAGCACGCCCGCGAGCGCACCCAGGCACGCAGCGAGACCGAAGGTGATCTGGCCGGCAATCGCGGTCGGAATGCCGACCAGCCGGGCGCCGAGGCGGTTCGACGCGCACGCATGCAGCGCCTTGCCGATCAGCGTGCGCTCGAAGAACAGCGCGAACACGATCAGCAGCAGCGCCGTCGCCGCCACGACCGCGACGCTTTGCCCGGTGATCGGAATGCCCCCTGCGGTGAAGGTCTGCGTCAGCAAGGGCTTGGTGGTAATGCCTTCGGGACCGAAGAACACGAGCCCGAGCCCCATCAGCGAGAAGTGCACGCCGAAGGCCGCGATCAGCAGCACCAGAACGCTGGCGTGGGCCAACGGCGCGAACGCGACGCGGTAGAGCATCGGGCCCATCTGCACGATCAGCGCGACGGCGAGCAGGATGTTCACCGCAGTGCCGAGCTTCATCGGCGCCAGTGCGTAGGTGAGCGCGGCCAGCAGCGCAGGCAATGCCAGATTGAACAGGACGATCAACGCCACGCTGCGCACGCTCAGCGTGCGCCGCTGCTGTACCAGGGCCGCCGCCGCCGCGAGCGCGCCCAGTGCGACCAGCAGCCAGGCGGTGGGCGGCATGCGCCCGGCCTCGAGCGCAGCGACGGTCATCGCGCCGAACGCGATGAACTCGCCCTGCGGAACGAGAATCACGCGGGTGACGGCGAACACGAGCACCATCGCGATGGCGGCCAGCGCGTAAATCGCGCCGTTGATAATCCCGTCCTGCAGCAGAAATAGAACGATCGTTGAATTCACGCAGGCGTCTCGCTATCGACCCGGACGCGCGGGAAGGTTGGCGGCATCGATACGGCGGTTGGACGGGGCGGCGGCTGGATGGTTCATGAATCTCCTCGGTCGCTCCGTCGCGGGTCATGCACCATGCAGTAGCCGCCGGCGCACGCGCGCCGCATTGAGTAACATACGTGGAACGGAGAGGGTGGATTCCCGCGGCAATGCCGGGGCCGGACCGCGTGGCGTTC
>DAIDTN010000072.1 GCA_027457185.1 Burkholderiales bacterium
GATGATAGCCACGTCGAGGGACAGCACACCGTCGTCACCGAGACGCGCGGCCTGCTGACCGGGCGGCGCGTGGTGCGCGGACGCGAGGCGGAATGCCGGGAGCTCTACGCGCGGGAAGGAGCGCGCAGCAGCGCGCCGGCTAAGAGCTCGCCGCAAAACGAGGGCATCCCTCCGCTCATGCGCCCCTGATTGCATGCGCGCGTGGTCGGCCACATACACCAGATCGATCGGCGCCTCGTCGACGAAGTCCTGATACCCGGTCACGCGGTGCCGGAGCCTTAGCGGGGACCACGCGCTCGTTCAAGGCAAGGAGTCTCCGGTTGGAAATCGCCACGCGGTGAGTATGGCGCGACGGATAAGCGAGTACGGCCGCAGGGTCGGCAAAGAGGCGCTTGGCATACATGACCCATTCGCACTTGCGCAGCGGCGCGAGCCAGTCGGTGAAGACAGGGCGATCACCTCGCTCGCTCTCAGCCCCGCACCGTAGACGACCGATTTAAACTGAAATCTTAACGGGCAATGGCCGTTGGCTCCGCTTGCTAGAACGATAAGAATAGTAATTGCAAATTTGATAAACGTTTTCACATTCACCTCAAAACCGAGTAAATCTTTATCCATGGGTACGCCAAGTCTGATATCGCGTTTATTTGCGGCGGCCAGCGGCCCAGTGCCGATGCCGTCCACAGGTTCGGCAGTGCAAACAGCCTGACGATCCGCGCCGTGTTGACGCGACAACGGATCGATTATTCGCAGCCTAATGTGTGCTGGCGCACAGATCGGCTCATGAGAAGCGGAAATAATCCTATGGCAGATACAGCCGCCTGAAGACTGGTTCAGGTGCCGGAGACTGGATTGAACCCACACGGAGACAGATCATGGAACGAAATGGCCGTCACTTCACGTTTACCGTTGCGCGCGCCGTCGGCGCGGCGGCGCTCGTCGCAACTATCGCTCTCGCTTCAGCCCCGGTAATCGCGGCCAAAGCCTCGGTGGCGCAGCGCGTCGAGGCGCGCATCACGCAGATGCATGCCAAGCTCAAGATCACCCAGGCGCAGGAAGAACAGTGGGCCAAGGTCGCCCAGATGATGCGCGACAATGAGAAAACCATCGAGCCGCTGATTCAGGCGAGGATAGATAACGCCAAGACCATGACCGCGGTCGACGATCTCAAATCCTATGGCGAGATCACCGACGCCCATGCCGACGGGATCAAGAACTTCACCCCGGTTTTCGCGACGCTATATGACAGCATGTCGGACGCACAAAAGAAACAGGCCGATAACCTGTTCCGCCATGGCGGCAAGCGGTCAAAGAAGCACACGTGAGCGCCGGTACCAGGACACCACAATCGGGAAACCCTGCCTCGCGCTAGGGAATCGCCTCAAGCATACCCAGAAAGGAAGGCCACCATGAACACCTCGACCAATCAGGCCAGGAATTTGAGGCCGGCAATCAACAGGATCGCGCTGGCGCTCGCCGTAGCTTCGGTGATGGGCGCAATGGCGATGACGCCGGCGCGCGCCGACGACCACGGCGATCGCGGGGGGCACCAAAACCAGGGCTGGCACAGGGGACAGAACGAAGGCGACCGCCACCAGCGGGATGAATATCGGCGTGCGCCCGAGCCCGTGTACCAGCCTGTATATGAGCGCCCGTACCGCTACGCGGAACCCGTGTACGCGCCGCCGCCTGTCTATTACGACGAACGGCCGTCGCCGGGCATCAGCCTCTTCCTCCCGCTCGATATTCGCTTCTAGGCAAATCCTCCGCGTCGCGCCTCCGGTGCTCGGCGCCGCGAGTGCCGGCGGTAAGCAGGCGGCAGCGTCCCTTTGCATAAACGCAGCGCCGGGCCAAAGGGGCGAGACCATGAGTTCCTACGTTGATTCCGTATTGGCCGAGGGTGAACGCGTCGTCTATCGCGCCGCCATTTCCCATTGGAAATTTTTCCTATCCTATCTCGTCGGCGCCCTGTTCCTGGTGACTGCGTTGGGCGCTTACGCCGCCGCCAGAAACCACACTGACGCGTCGCTTGCTGTGGTTGCGATACTGCTGGCGATCGGCGTCGCCGTAATACTCTCCGCGGTCATCCGGCGACAGACCACCGAACTGGTCCTGACCGACAGGCGCATTATCACGAAGCGCGGACTGATTTCGCGCGACACGGTCGAGATGAACCTCAGCAAGGTAGAAAGTCTGCACGTCAACCAGGGACTGATGGGCCGCATCCTTGACTATGGCGACGTCACGGTCGTCGGCACCGGCGCTTCCCTGGAACCGCTGCGCGGAATCGTCAGGCCGCTCGAGCTGCGCAAGAAGCTTGGCGGCATCGCCGGGCTTGCCAATCCGAAAGGCAATTCGTGATGCGCGTCCCCGGCAGCCTTGACCCAGCTCATGCGCCAGGTCCGGGAAACTGATCCGCTTGAACGGCCGGTTCTCGTTGTTCCTGCCATTCGGGATGCCCGGCCATATGCGTCACAGCGCCAGTGGGCGAGCAGCCAGCGGCGAATCAGTTCGTAATACGCCGGGCTGCCTGCGCCAATTGGTGATGGCCGTGTTGAGGTCATTACATCTCCGGACATTGTGTTTGATCCGGCAAACCTCCTCGCGCCCGGCTCCGCCGGGGCGCGAAGGTATCGATCAGGCGTTGAACTTGCCGTGCCGCCCGGCGCCCTGCGCGAACCGGGCAGCGCCCGCTGCGCCTTCGTCGAAGACAATCGGGACGCCGAGCGCGCCTTCGCGGCGCAACGCGTTTTCGACCGATAAGTCCCACTGGGCATAGGCAGAAGCCCGGTCCGACAGCATGCATTTCTGCGGAAAGGCCGCAATGACGCGGGCCAGTTCTTGCGCAGCGTCGAGGGCTTTGCCCGCAGGAGCAATGCGGTTGACCAGGCCCATTTCCATGGCCTCGGGTGCGAGGACGGGTCGACCGGTGAGTATCATGTCAAGGGCGCGGCCAATGCCTACAATCCGCGGCAGACGCACAGTTCCACCATCGATCAAATGCATGCCCCAGCGCCTGCAAAACACGCCAAATACGGCGTCGTCGCCGGCGACACGCAGGTCCGCCAGCAGTGCCAGTTCGAGACCGCCCGCAACCGCAAATCCGTTCACGGCGGCAATCAGCGGTTTGGATAAGACCATGCGGGTCGGCCCCATGGGCCCCGTGCCGCCCCCGTCAGGGTCAAGCTCGTTGCGCAAGCCGGGATCACCAACCGCGCCCAAGTCGGCTCCGGCG
>DAIDTN010000073.1 GCA_027457185.1 Burkholderiales bacterium
CGGCAAGCTGATTGCGAGCGATCGCGACCATTGGGTGCTGGCGACCAAGGTCGGCAATTTCATGGGCAAAGGGCCCAATGACGGCGGCTTGTCGCGCGGCTGGATGATGCGCGCCATCGACGCGAGCCTGCAGCGCCTGAACACGGATTGGATCGACATCTACTATTTCCACCTTGACGATGCTTCCACGCCGATCGAGGAATCGCTCATCGCCATGGGCGAGATCATCGGTGCGGGCAAAGCGCGCTATTTCGGCGTAGCGAACTACCGCGGCTGGCGTATTGCGCAGATCGCCGAGCGCTGCGACAAGCTCGGCGTGCCCGCGCCCATCGTCTGCCAGCCCTACTACAACGCGATGAACCGCATGCCGGAAACCGAAGTCCTGCCGGCCTGCGCCAGCTACGGCCTTGGGGTAGTGCCTTACAGCCCGCTCGCGCGCGGCGTGCTCACCGGCAAATATGCGCCCGGACAGGCGCCCGCGGCGGACACGCGCGCCGGGCACCAGGACAAGCGCATGATGGAGACGGAGTTTCGTGAGGAGTCCATGGTCATGGCGCAACAGCTGAAGGCGCATGCCGAGAAGCACGGCATGAGCGCGGGGCAGTTCGCGCTCAACTGGGTGCTCAATAACCGCCTCGTCACCTCGGTGCTGGCCGGGCCGCGTACCTTCGCGCAATGGACCGAGTACCTGGGCGCGTTGGCGCACCGCTTTTCCGCCGAAGACGCGGCGCTGGTCGATACCATGGTGAAGAGCGGGCACCCGTCCACGCCGGGCTATAACGATCCGCGCTATCCCATCGCCGGGCGGCCTACCTACAGTTAAGGTCGGCTAAAATCCGATATCCAAACTATACGGAATTCATCAATTGCTGATCCCAGTCATTCTGTCCGGCGGCGCCGGCACCCGCCTGTGGCCGGTGTCGCGCGAGGCGCATCCCAAGCCTTTCATCGTTCTGCCCGATGGGCAGAGCCTGATGCAGAAAACACTGCTGCGTGCGGCGGCATTGAAGCCGGAGGCGATACTCACCATCACCAACCGGGATTATTTTTTTATCACCCGCGATGCCTATGCCGAAGTCGCGTTGGCCCCCGCGATCGTGCTCGATTACCTGCTCGAGCCCGCCGGCCGCAATACCGCACCGGCCATCGCAGCCGGCGCCTTGCGCCTGCGCGAGCAGTTCGGCGACGCGGCGATTATGCTGGTGCTGCCGTCGGACCACCTGATCAGCGATGTCGCCGGCTTCGCCGACGCAGTGCTGGCTGCGACCAAGCTTGCGGAACAAGGCTATCTGGTCACCTTCGGTATCGCGCCGACCGGCGCCGAAACCGGCTTCGGTTATATCGAGGCCGACCAGGCGCGCAAGCTCGGCGGCGCAGGGCTTGCGGTGCGCCGCTTCGTCGAGAAGCCCTCGCGCGCGAAGGCGGAGGAATATCTGGCCTCGGGACGCTATTACTGGAACTCGGGGATGTTCTGTTTCCGCGTCGGCGATTTTCTGAGCGAACTCGCACGCTGCGCGCCCCCCGTGTCGCAGGCTGTCTTGGCGGCGTGGCAGGCAACGCCGCGCAAGCAGATGCCCGTCGCGATCGACGCGGACGCCTTCGCCCGCATCGCCGATATTTCTGTGGACTATGCCGTCATGGAAAAGGCCGAACGCGTCGCCGTCGTGCCGGGACGCTTCGACTGGAGCGACATCGGCTCCTGGCAGGCTCTCGGCGATCTGGTGCCCGCCGACGCGGCGGGCAATCGCGTCCAGGGCGAGGCCGTGCTCGTCGATACCAAGGATTGCTTCGTGCGCAGCGAAGACAGGCTGGTGGCGACTCTGGGTGTGCATAACCTGCTGGTGGTCGATACGCCGGACGCTTTGCTGGTAGCCGACCGCAGCCGTGCACAGGACGTAAAGGCCATCGTCCAGCGCCTCAAGGCGGACGGCCACGAAAGCGCGCGGCTGCACCGCACTGTGCATCGCCCGTGGGGCACTTACACCGTGCTGGAGGAGGGGCCGCGCTTCAAAATCAAGCGCATCGTGGTCAAGCCCGGAGCCTCGCTGTCGCTGCAATATCACCATCGCCGCAGCGAGCACTGGGTGGTGGTTTCGGGTAGCGCCAGGATAGTGAACGGCGCGCACGAAATCCTTCTGGCCGCCGACCAGTCGTCCTATATTCCCGCCGGCACTGCTCACCGCCTCGCCAACCCGGGCGAAGTCGATTGCGTGATGATCGAAGTGCAGAGCGGCGATTACCTCGGTGAAGACGATATCGTCCGCCTGGAAGACAATTATGGCCGCTCTTAATGTCCCCCAAGGGGACTTTCCCCTCAAGGGGGATCGAGACCTTCGGGGCGTAGGAGGGGCGCCCTCGCCCCGACAAGTGCCGTCTCCAACCATCGATCGGCCCGAGGGCGGGCCTCCCACAATACCGTACCCATGAGTATCCAAAAAATATGACCAAGACCGCACTTGTCACAGGTATTACCGGCCAGGACGGCTCCTATCTGGCCGAGTTCCTGCTCAGCAAGGGCTACATCGTCCACGGCATCAAGCGCCGCACCTCGCTGATCAATACCGACCGCATCGACCACCTGTATCAGGATCCGCACGAAGCTGACCGCCGATTCATCCTGCACCACGGCGACCTCACCGATTCCTCCAACCTGGTGCGCATCATCCAGCAGACCCAGCCGGACGAAATCTACAATCTCGCCGCGCAAAGCCATGTCGCCGTCTCGTTCGAGGAGCCTGAATATACGGCTAATTCCGATGCGCGCGGCGCGCTGCGCCTGCGCGAAGCCATCCGCATCCTCGGGCTGGAAAAGAAAACGCGCTTCTATCAGGCGTCCACGTCCGAACTCTACGGTCTGGTGCAGGAGACGCCGCAGAGGGAAACCACGCCTTTCTATCCGCGCAGCCCCTACGGCGTGGCCAAGCTCTACGCCTACTGGATTACGGTCAACTACCGCGAGGCTTACGGGATCTACGCCTGCAACGGCATCCTGTTCAACCACGAATCGCCGGTGCGCGGCGAAACTTTCGTCACGCGCAAGATCACCCGCGCGCTTGCGCGCATCAAGCTCGGCCTGCAGGATTGCCTCTACCTTGGAAATTTCAGCGCGCGGCGCGACTGGGGACATGCGCGCGATTTCGTCGAGGCCATGTGGCTGATGCTGCAGCAGCCACAGCCGGAGGATTTCGTCATCGCCACCGGCGTGCAGCACAGCGTGCGCGAATTCGTCGCCGCCGCCGCGAAGGAACTCGGCATGCAGATCGACTGGAAAGGGAAGGGTAAAAGCGAGAAAGGCTACGACCAACACGGACGCTGCATCGTGGCCGTCGATCCGCGCTACTTCCGCCCGACCGAGGTGGACTCGCTTCTGGGCGATGCGGCCAAAGCGAAGGCCAAGCTCGGCTGGGCGCCGAAAGTGAAATTCGACGAACTCGTTGCAGAGATGGTGCGCGAGGACCTGCGCTCGGCCGAGCGCGACGCGCTGGTGAAAAGCCACGGGCATAAGACTTTCGACCGCCACGAGTAATGGATAAGAAGTCGAAGATCTACGTCGCCGGCCACCGCGGCCTGGCCGGTTCGGCGCTGGTGAGGCAGCTACAAAAGGATGGCTACAACAACTTGTTGTTGCGCAGCCATGCCGAACTCGAACTTGCCGACTAGGCGGCGGTGCGCGACTTCTTTCAGCGCGAGAAGCCCGATTACGTGTTTCTCGCCGCGGCAAAGGTCGGCGGCATCGTCGCCAACAGCAGCTATCCGGCCGAATTCATCCACAGCAATCTCGCGGTGCAGACGAATGTGCTGCACGAGTCCTGGCGGGCGGGCGTAAAGCGTCTCTTGTTCCTTGGATCTTCGTGCATCTACCCGCGCCAGTGTCCGCAGCCGATCAGGGAGGAATACCTGCTCACCGGTCCGCTCGAGCCCACCAACCGTCCCTACGCGATAGCCAAGATCGCGGGCATCGAGATGTGCTGGTCCTACAACCGGCAGTACGGAACGAGCTTCCTTTCAGCGATGCCGACCAACCTCTACGGCCCCGGGGACAGCTACGATCTGAACAATTCGCATGTGTTGCCGGCATTGATCCGCAAAATGCACGAAGCGAAGAAAAGCGGCGCGGAGGAGGTATTGATCTGGGGCACGGGTTCGCCGCTGCGCGAGTTCCTTTACAGCGAGGACATGGCCGAGGCCTGCGTCCATCTGCTCGAGCTTCCGGCGCCCGGTTTCGCGAAGCTGATCAAGGACAGCGAACCGCCGCTGGTGAACATAGGCTACGGCGAGGACCAGAGCATCGCGGATCTGGCGCGCACGGTGGCGCGCGTCGTCGGTTTCCGCGGCAGCCTGCGCTTCGACACGTCCAAGCCCGACGGCACGCCGCGCAAGCTGCTCGATTCGGGCCGCATCAATGCGCTGGGATGGAAGCCGCGCACGCGCATGGACGCGGGCGTCGCGCTGGCCTACCAGGATTTTCTCAGCCGCTATCCTGCTTGAGGCGGAAATTAATAAGCGGCAGGGTTCGGTCGCTGCGCGCTGCGCATCATGCTCCGGGCATGCTTTCCCGCAACTCGGCGCGCTGTTGCCGCTCCGTCAACTGCTGGTGCGTCGCGATGTAAATGCCGCTCACCATGATCACGCCGATGCCGATCAGCGACCAGAAATCGGGAAACTGGCCGAATACCAGGTAGCCCATCACGGTTACCCAGATCAGCTGGGTATAGCTGAACGGCGCAAGGCTGGACGCCGGCGCGTAGTCATAGGCTTTGATCAGTATCAGGTGGGAGAGGCCGCCGATGATGCCGATGACGATGAACAGCAGCGCGTGGATCACGTTTTGCGGCCGGACCCAGACAAACGGTAGGATGAGCGACATCAGCACGCTGCCGACCAGGCCGGAATAGAAGATCGAGGTATAGGGACTCTCCAGATTTGCCAGCTTGCGCGTCAGTATCTGGTACCCGGCGAAGCAAGCGGCACAGCACAGCGGCAACACGGAGGTCCAGGTAAATACGTCGCCGCCCGGGCGGACGATGATGACCACGCCCGCAAATCCTCCCGCCACCGCAAACCAGCGCGCCAATTCCACCTTTTCCTTCAAAAAGAACGCGCCCATCAGCGTGACCAGCACCGGAGCGATGAAGGTGATCGACGAGGTCTCGGCAAGCGGCATTTTTTTGATTGCGAAGACAAAGAAAAGGGTTGAACCGGCAAGAAGCAGGCCGCGCACAAGCTGCACACCAAGTCGCCGCGTGCGCACCAGGCCCAGGCCCAGGCGCGGACCGAGGACGATGAGCACCAGCAACACATGAAAAAAATAACGGGCCCAGACGATGGCCGGCACCGGGTAGAAGCGAGACAGATACTTGGAGGTCGTGTCCATGACAACGAACATCGCTACAGCCGTCATGATCAACAAGGGGCCGCGCGGGTTGTGCAAATGCGCGGTCGAGCCCGCGCTCATCGAAACCGGGAATGGGTCGGCAATTTCACAGCGGGGACATTATAACCGCCTTTGTGGGCGGCCCGCCCTCGGGCCGATCGTCGATATGCTTTTGTGGGAGCCCCGCCCTCGGGCCGGTCGTCGATATGCTTTTGTGGGAGTCGCGCCCTCGGGCCGATCGTCGATATGCTTTTGTGTGAGGCCCGCCCTCGGGCCGATCGGTCTTTGCAATCCGTCGATCGGTGTCCGATTTTGGCACCGGTCGCGGCCAGGGCGCCGCTCCTACAAGAACCTAGAATTTCTTCAACGGCAGCGCCGCGCGCCCGGCGAAGCGCGCATCCGCGCCCAGCATCTCCTCTATGCGCAGTGCCTCGTTCCATTTGGCCATGCGTTCCCCGCGTGCGAACGAGCCGACCTTGAGCTGGCCCGCGTCCCAGCCAGTGGCAAGGTGGACGATGCTCACGTCCTCGGTTTCGCCCGAGCGCGCCGAGACGATGCAGCCCCAGCCCGCGGCCCTGGCCGCGTCCAGCGCCGCGCGCGTCTCGGTCACCGTGCCGCACTGGTTGGGTTTGAGCAGCACGGCGTTGCAGGCGCGGTCGGCGACTGCGGCTTGCACGCGCTCGGCGTTGGTGGTCAGATAGTCGTCGCCGATGATCTGCACTCTGGCGCCGGCCGCTGCGGTGAAGCGCATCATGCCTTCGCGGTCGTCCTCGGCGAGCGGGTCCTCCACCGAAATGATCGGATAGCGTTCGATCCAGCCGAGCACCAGTTCGCACATGCCGTCGCTGTCCAGGCTCCTGCCGTCCAGGCCCAGACGGTAACGGACGCCGCTGCCGAACTCCGAAGCGGCGATGTCGAGCGAGATCGCGACCTCGTCGCCTGGCACGAATCCGGCACGCGCGATTGCGCGCACCAGGGTTTCGATCGCCTCCTCGTTGCTGGCGAACTCCGGCCACCAGCCGCCTTCGTCGGCAATGCCGTGCAGTTTGCCCGCGTCGCGCATGAGTTCGCCCGCCGCGTGATACACGCGCGAGCTCATCTCCAACGCCTCATCGAAGCTCTTTGCCGCGAGCGCCATCACCATCAGGTCCTGGATGTCGATGCGCTGGCCGGCGTGCGCACCGCCGCCGAAAATCTGGATTTCAGGCAGCGGCAGGCGTACCGGTCTCCCTTGGGCAAGATAGCGGAACAAGGGCAGGCCCTGTGCGTATGCCGCAGCGTGCAGCGCAGCCAGGGATACGGCGACGGTGGCATTGGCCCCGAGCCGCGCCTTGTTGGGCGAGCCATCGAGCGCGATCAGCGCGCGGTCGATAGCTTCCTGCTTGCCCGCGTCCATGCCGGCAAGCGCCGTGGCGATCACGCCGTTGACGTTGGCAACTGCGGCATTGACGCCGAAGCCGTCCGCATCGCGCAGATCGATGGCCTCGCGCGCGCCGCGCGAGGCCCCGGCTGGCGCAATCGCCCGGCCGCGGGCGCCGCAGGCAAGTTCGACTTCGGCTTCCACCGTGGGCCGGCCACGCGAGTCCCACACCCTGCGTCCCATAATCCGCGTGATCGTCGTGTCCGGCATTCAAGCTCCTTTGAGTTCGGCGTTCCATGCATCGCGCATCGCGCCGAGCCGATCCACGGGTTCGAGCAGGAAGCTGCGCGCCACGCGGCGCACGCGCTCCTTGTCTTTCTCGCAGGCGAGATACTCGGCCGGGGATTTCCCGTCCACGCGCCCGAGGAACAGGCCGGGCAGCAGATGCGCCACCCGCGCCTCGATCGCCGCGCGCGGCTCCCAGCTGACGCGTTCGAGGTAAGTCGAGGCGAGCGCATCGTAGCAGGCGAGATAGCGTTCCCGCCACTGCGGCCGCCACAGGCATTTCAGCAGCATATGATTGAGGCAGAAGGCGAGGTCGAAGGCCGGGTCGCCGTACCAGGCGCATTCGGCGTCGAGCAGAATCGGCCCGCGCGCAGTCACGAGGATATTTTTCGGACTGAGATCGCCATGCACCAGCGCGAGCTTGGTGCGCGCGGCGGTGGCGAGCAGATACGGCTCCAGCCGGATCGGATGAAAAATGTGATCGTTGGCGAAGCGCTGCGCGATATCCGCGCGCCGCGCTGTCCCGGCGTGAATGGCGGCGATGATGCGCGCCACCGCAGCGGCGGTTTCGGTTTGGATGTTGCCGTCGCGAAGTTCGTTTTTCCACACCGGGTGCGCCGCCGGGGCGAGGTATTCCATCGCGAACGCGCCGGCCTGCTCGTCCTCGCCGAGGATGCGCGGCACGGACCCCGGTGCCTGTTCCTCGGCCACGCGCATCCATTCGACCTCGGCATGGTTACGCTCCACCGGGGCGCGCCAGTCGGCGGCGACCTTGAGCTTGGCCAGCGCGCGCTTGAAACAAAATGACAGACCCGGGGAACGCGCGGGCAAATCGATGCGCAGGATATCCGAGGACACGCAGCCGGCCAGGATTTCGGCGCTAAACGCCTCGCCCGGGCGCAGCAGCCCCATGCGCTCCAGCGCGATTCTCAAGTCCTGCTGCGGCTCTTGCGGCATGGTGTATTCCGGCGAGTCTATCAGAGCGCATGTTCCATGCCCGGCCCGCTCTGGCGCCGCACGGCGCGCGTTGCAGGCGCGAGGCATGCGGACGCCGGTCACCAGAACTTGCCGTCTCCGAACGAGGGCGCGCGTGCCCTCCAGCTTTCCTGGCTCAGGCTGCGTTTCAGAAATTCCGAAACTGCGCCGTGAGGAACCTTACTGGCGGTTGCGGGCAGTAATGACGCCGTTGACCAGCCTGACCCGGGCGCTCGAACGCCAAGCCGGCGGAGTTTCCTCGGTGATCTGCTGCGTTGTGCAGTCCTCGAAGCGGATGACAATTTCGTAGCGTTTGGCCCTGTTCGTGTTTTTCTCGATCTCGTGTCCGGCGACCGCGCCGCCGATCGCCCCGAGCACGGTCATGGCGCTCCTGCCGTTGCCGCGGCCGACTTGGTTGCCGAGTATGCCGCCGGCGATGCCGCCGATGACCGAACCGGGCCCTACGGCGGCACTCTTTACCTCGACTTCGCGCACCGATTCGATCACGCCGCATTCATGGCAGATCGGCCGCGGCGGCTCTACTGCTGGCGCAGGTCCATATCCGGGCGGCGTTCCATAGCCGGGGGGAGGCGGTGGCGGAGACCCATACCCCGGTGGCGGAGGGGATTGCGCGACCATCACCGGCGCATCGGCACTGGCCATTTTCTTGGGTTCTTCCACACGATGCGCCGCATGCTCCACCGGTTTGGCGCGCTTTGCCGCGACTTTGCGCGGTGCGGGTTGGGGCGCGCTCACCGGGGCGGTAGCGACGTCTGCCGCTTTCGCTGCCTGCGCAGTCTCGGCGAGCTTCGCCGCTGCTTCGGGTGGGGTGGCAGCCTGGACTTGCGGCGTCTCGACCGGCGCAGTCTGGCTATGGCCGGTGGGAATCAGGCCGGTAATGGCAGCTATGCCTACCAGGCTGAATAGCGTGACCGACACCGCTGCGATCGCGATCAGCGGGTGCATGCCTTTTTTTGCGGGGATTTCCATGTGTTTCTCCACTTTCTCCATTATGTCGGATGCGCTTTGCGGAAACCGCATCCATCGTTCAGATGTTGGCAGCCGCGCGGCGCAAAAGTTGTGAGCAATTGTGTCTATTTGTAAGCGGCGCGGCGGGCGACTACTCCGGCCGCATATGCGGAAACAGGATCACGTCGCGGATGCTTGCGCTGTTGGTGAACAGCATCACCAGCCGGTCTATGCCTATGCCCTCGCCCGCGGTCGGCGGGAGGCCGTACTCCAGCGCGCGGATGTAATCGGCGTCGTAATACATGGCCTCTTCGTCGCCCGCCTCCTTCTGCTTCGCCTGCTCGGTGAAGCGTGCCGCCTGATCCTCCGGGTCGTTCAGCTCGGAGAAGCCGTTGGCCATTTCGCGCCCGGTGATGTAGAGCTCGAAGCGGTCGGTGATCTCGGGATTGCGGTCGTTGCGCCGCGCCAGCGGCGACACCTCGGCCGGATAGTCGACAATGAAAGTCGGCTGAATCAAAAGTGTCTCCGTGGTTTCATCGAACAGCAGGATCTGCAGGGAACCCAGGCCTTGCGCGCGCGAGACGTCGACGCCCAGTTTTTTCAGCGCATGCGTGAGGTATTCGCGGTCCGCCAATTCGACCGCGCTGATCTGCGGGTGATATTTGCAGATCGCCTCGACCACGGTCAGCCGCTCGAACGGTTTGCCCAGGTAGATCGTATGCTCGCCGTAGGGCAGGGTGGTGCTGCCCAGCACCTCCAGAGCCACGCTGCGCAACAACTCTTCCGTATAGTACATGAGGTAGCGGTAATCGCGATAAGCCTCGTAGAACTCGATCATGGTGAATTCAGGGTTATGCCGGGTGGAGATGCCCTCGTTCCTGAAATTGCGGTTGATCTCGAATACCTTCTCGTAGCCGCCCACGACCAGGCGCTTCAGGTACAGCTCGGGTGCGATGCGCAGGTACAGCTGCATATCGAGCGCATTGTGGTGCGTCTCGAACGGTTTGGCCGCGGCGCCGCCCGGAATCGGATGCATCATCGGCGTCTCGACCTCGAGGTAGCCCTTGCCCACCATGAATGCGCGGATCGCCTGGATCATCCGGCTGCGCAGGCTGAACACCTTGCGCGCTTCGGGATTGGTGATCAGGTCGACGTAGCGTTGGCGGTAGCGCTGCTCCTGGTCGGTGAGGCCGTGAAATTTTTCCGGCAGCGGCCGCAGCGACTTGGTCAGCAGGCGCAGCCTGGCCACGCGCACCGACAGTTCGCCGGTCTTGGTCTTGAACAAGGGCCCCTCGGCGGCGAGGATGTCGCCCAAGTCCCAGTGCTTGAACGCCTCGTGCGCGTCGGCGCCGGACTGGTAGTTGCTGATGTAGAGCTGGATGCGTCCGCTCATGTCCTGAATGCTGGCGAAGCTCGCCTTGCCCATCACGCGCTTGAACAGCATGCGCCCCGCAATCGCTACCTGTACTTCCTTCGCCTCGAGTTCCTCGTTGGATTTGGCGTCATGCGCCGCGTGCAGATCGGCAGCCAGGTCCTTGCGCGCGAAATCGTTGGGAAAGGCATTGCCCAGCTTGCGCAGTTCCGCCAGCTTGGCGCGCCGCTCGGCAATTATCTGGTTCTCGTCGAGGAGGGGTTGTTGCTTTTCTTCAGCCATGTCGTTTCCCGATGGGTTGATTTCGGTCAGGAGCTACACGCCCTGCTTCAAACTCGCTTCGATGAACACATCCAGATCGCCGTCGAGCACGCCTTGCGTGTTGCCGATCTCGACGCCGGTGCGCAAGTCCTTGATGCGCGACTGGTCGAGCACATAGGAACGGATCTGATGGCCCCAGCCGATGTCGGTCTTCGAGTCCTCGAGCTTCTGCTGCTCGTCCTGGCGTTTGCGCAGTTCGCGCTCGTACAGGCGCGATTTCAGCATGGCCATCGCCTCGGCGCGGTTGCGGTGCTGCGAGCGGTCATTCTGGCATTGCACCACGATATTGGTCGGCAGGTGGGTGATGCGCACCGCCGAGTCGGTCTTGTTGATGTGCTGGCCGCCGGCGCCCGATGCGCGGTAGGTGTCGATGCGCAGGTCCGCGGGATTGATCTCGACCTCGATGCTGTCGTCCACTTCGGGATAGGCGAATACGCTCGCGAACGAAGTGTGGCGCCGGTTCCCCGAATCGAATGGCGACTTGCGCACCAGGCGGTGGATGCCGGTCTCGGTGCGCAGGCGGCCGTAGGCGTACTCGCCCGAAACCTTGATGGTTGCGCTCTTGATCCCCGCGACCTCGCCTTCGGATTCTTCCAGCACTTCGACCGCGAAGCCGCTCTTCTCGCAGTACTTGAGATACATGCGCTCCAGCATCGCCGCCCAGTCCTGCGCCTCGGTGCCGCCCGAGCCCGACTGGATGTCGACGAAACAGTTGTTCGGATCGAGCGCGTTGGAGAACATGCGGCGGAATTCCATGCTCGCGATGAGTTTCTCCGCCGCAGCCAGGTCTTCGGCGACGCTGGTCAGCGTGGCATCGTCGGCCTCGGCGCGCGCCATCTCGAACAGTTCGCCCGCATCGCGCAACTGGCTGTCGAGCAGCAGCAGGTTGCCGACGACGCCCTCCAGGGTTTTCTTTTCGCGGCCGAGTTCCTGCGCGCGCTTGGCATCGCTCCAGATGTCCGGTTCTTCGAGCTGTCGCCCGACTTCGATCAGGCGTGCCTGCTTGGTGTCGAAGTCAAAGATACCTCCGCATTTCCTTGGCGCGGGCGCCGAGGTCGGTGAGGCTGTTGGCGAGAGCATTGATTTTTTCGGCTTCCATGATTGGCTTTTTTGGCGGAATTGCGCAATTATACTCCGGCATAGGGAGTTCCCCCGGGAGAGGAAGTAGCGCAAACATGGAAATCGGCCACAAGCTGATGGGCGAAGGTGTAACCAGGGTATTGATGCTGCACGGCTGGCTCGGCGACCAGCGCATTTTCGAGCCCATGTTCGACAGCCTGAACCTGGAGAGCTTCACCTACGCGTTCATGGATTACCGCGGCTACGGCTGCTCCAAGGATCTCACCGGCGCCTACACCATGGACGAGGTTGCGGGCGACGCCTTCGCGCTGGCCGCGAAGCTGGGCTGGGACTGGTTCTACGTGGTCGGTCACTGCATGGGCGGCATGGTGGCGCAGCACATGATGGCGGACGATCCGGAGCGGGTGCGCGCCGCGGTGGTGATCGCGCCGGTGCCCGCCTGCGGCATGCGCTTCGACGAAGAGACCTGGGCGTTTTTTCAGGGCGCAGTCGACAATCCTTTGAACCGCGCCGGCATCGTCGACTATTCCACCGGCAAGCGCCTTAGCCCCACCTGGCTGGACGCCATGGCCGCGCGCTCGGTGGCGTGCTCCACGCGCGAGGCGTTCGCCGGCTATCTGGAGGCGTGGATGAAAACCGACTTCAGCGCGCGCATGCAAGGCATGGCGCAACGCATG
>DAIDTN010000074.1 GCA_027457185.1 Burkholderiales bacterium
TCTTCGGCATCAGCTCGGGATCGCATTCCGTATTCGCCATGGCGGGCGTCCAGTAGCCGGTGCGCCAGCACAACCCAGTCGAATTCTTGACCACGATATTGCCGGAAACCGGGGCCGTGAGGTAGCCCTCGTTTTGAGCCATGACGCTAGTCGCGCCCATGCCGAGCGCGAGCGCGGCGGAAAGGACTAACGCGATGTGTTTTGCTGTGTTTTTCATGTTTTCCCATCGATAAAGTTCGATCGTGATCGTCTTCCCCCGTTGAAACACCGTTGCAGACTTCGCTTAAGCCATTGTTTCCATTGACAGCCTATTTTGCCACAAAACGGCCAGCTTTTCCAGATAATTTTTTGGCCGGTTTTTCAACTCCCGGTCTTCGACCAGCAGGCGCCCAGCCACCCATACGTGGCTCACGTTTTCGCGGCCGGCGGCATAGACGAGATGCGAAATCGGATCATAGCAGGGCAGCATGTCGGGCGCGGTGAACTCGACTGCGGTCAGGTCGGCAAATTTGCCGCGCTCGATCGACCCGATCACATGGTCAAGGCGCAGCGCACGCGCGCCATCGAGCGTCGCCATGGCGAGCGCCCGGCGGGCGGGAAGCGCACTCGCGTCGCCGCTGACCGCTTTAGCGAGCAGTGCCGCCTGGCGCATTTCCTGGAACAGGTCGAGGCGGTTATTGCTGGCCGATCCGTCCGTTCCCAGGCCGATGTTGACGCCCTCCGCCAGCATGCGCGCCACCGGCGCAAAGCCGTTGGCGAACTTGAGATTGGAGGAAGGGCAATGCGCGACCGAACTGCCGTTTTGCACCAGCAGCGCGATCTCGTCCGGCGTCACGTGTATCGCATGCACCGCGATCAGATTGGGGCCGACCAGGCCGAGGCGGCGCAGGCGCTCCAGCGGCCGCACCCCGTGCTGCGCGATGCTCTGCCCGATCTCGTCCAGGGTTTCGTGCACATGCATGTGCACCGGCAGATCGAGTTCCTCCGCGAGGGTGATCAGGCGCGAAAAAGTCTTGTCGCTGACGGTATAGGGAGCGTGCGGCGCCATGCAGAACGAAAGCAGTTGCTGCTCGCGCAGCCCATCGCGCAGGGCCAGGCCCTTGGCCACGTAGTCATCGGCGTCGGCGGCATAGGCGCTGGGAAAATCGATGACGATCAGGCCCAGCGCGGCGCGCATGCCCATCTCGAGCGCGGCCCGCGCGGCTTCGCCGGGGAAGAAATACATTTCGTTGAAACAGGTGATGCCCGCGCGCAGCATTTCGGCGCAGGCGAGCAGGGTGCCGTCGTAGACGAACTGCGGCGAGACATGCCTGGCCTCGGCCGGCCAGATGCGATCCTGCAGCCAGCGCATCAGCGCGATGTCGTCGGCGTATCCGCGCATCAGCGCCATCGACGCATGGGCATGCAGATTGACCAGTCCCGGAATGAGCGCGTGCCGGGGCAGCGCTGCGCGCCAGGCCGCGTGGTAGGCAGCCTGCGCCTGCGCCGCCGGCAGCACGTCGACAATGCGCCCATCGCGCACGGCGACGCAGTGGTGTTCAAGCACGCGCCCGGGCGGATTGACCGGGATGACCCAGCGCGCGTCTATCAACAGGTCTATAGCTTCCACATTCGTGCCCTGCAATTCATCGGCGTTTCCACGCGGTGGTTCGCCCGCAGGATACAGCAGAACAGTGAGCCGAAGTCAAGCAGCTGACCCGTCGCTGGCCGCAAATCCGGCCGTTTTTAGGTGGCGAGAAAACGCTTGTACGTGCTAAACTTCAATGCTTTTTTTTGCCGCGATTTGCGGCGCTTTTTTTGGGGCTGTAACGAAAAGAGGTTGCCCCTTTTTGAGACGACCCGATTTGGTTGCAGACCCCCGGGGCGCCTAACAGAATTACCGTTAGGCGACTGACTTAGTGGAGCACGAGGGGACGAGTCCCCTCGTATTGTTAGACACACTTAGAAGATTCGCTGGTCATGGAACAGTTCGCCAAAGAAACCCTGCCGGTCAGCCTGGAAGAGGAAATGCGGCGCTCCTATCTCGATTACGCCATGAGCGTGATCGTGGGGCGGGCCCTGCCGGACGTGCGCGACGGCTTGAAGCCGGTGCACCGGCGCGTGCTGTTTGCGATGCACGAGTCAAACAACGTGTGGAACCGGCCGTACGTGAAATGCGCGCGCATCGTCGGCGAGGTGCTGGGCAAGTACCACCCGCACGGCGATTCGGCCACCTACGAGGCGCTGGTGCGCATGGCGCAGGGCTTTTCCATGCGTTACACGCTCATCGACGGCCAGGGCAACTTCGGCTCGATTGACGGCGATTCGGCCGCGGCCTATCGCTACACCGAGTGCCGGTTGGAGCGCATTTCCTCGGAGTTGCTGGCCGATATCGACAAGGAAACCGTCGATTTCGTCCCCAACTACGACGGCAAGGAAATGGAGCCGACGGCGCTGCCGACGCGCATACCCAATTTGCTGATCAACGGTTCGTCGGGTATCGCAGTCGGCATGGCGACCAATATCCCGCCGCACAATCTGGGCGAGGTGGTCGATGCGGGGCTGGCTCTGCTGGCGAATCCGAACATCAGCATCGACGATCTGATCGAAATCATCCCGGCGCCGGATTTTCCCACGGCCGGCATCATTTACGGCGTCGCCGGGGTGCACCAGGGCTACCGCACCGGGCGCGGCCGCGTCATCATGCGAGCGCGCACCCATTTCGAGGACATGGAGAAGGGCAATCGCCAGGCCATCATCGTCGACGAGCTGCCCTACCAGGTCAACAAGAAGAGCCTGCTCGAGCGCATCGCCGAGCTGGTGAACGAGAAGAAAATCGAGGGCATCAGCGAAATCCGCGACGAGTCGGACAAATCGGGCATGCGCATGGTGTTCGAACTGAAGCGCGGTGAGCTGCCCGAAGTAGTGCTCAACAATCTGTACAAGCAGACCCAGCTGCAGGATACCTTCGGCATCAATATGGTGGCGCTGGTCGACGGCCAGCCGCGCCTGCTGAACCTGAAGCAGATGCTCGATGCCTTCCTCGCGCACCGGCGCGAGGTGGTGACGCGGCGCACCGTGTTCGAGTTACGCAAGGCGCGCGAACGCGGCCATATCCTCGAAGGCCTGGCGGTGGCGCTGTCCAACGTCGACGAGATCATCGCCCTGATCAAACAGTCGCAGACGCCGCCCGAAGCCAAGCTGGCGCTGATGGCCAAGGCCTGGCCTTCGCCGCTGGTGGCGGAGATGCTCGCGCGCGCCGCGGCCGATGCTTCGCGCCCCGACGGCCTGGCGGAAAATTTCGGCCTGGTCGATGGCGGCTACCATTTGTCCGACGCCCAGGCGCAGGCGATTCTGGAGATGCGCCTGCAGCGCCTCACCGGCCTGGAGCAGGACAAGATCGTGTCCGAATACAAGGAGGTGATGCTGCAGATCGCCGACTATCTCGACATCCTGGCCAAGCCTGCGCGCATCACCGCGATCATCGTCGATGAGATGAACGCGATCAAAGAGCAGTACGGCGATCCAAGGAAGAGCGAGATCGAGCTCAATCCGCAGGACGTCGACGACGAGGACCTGATCACGCCGGCCGACATGGTGGTGACGCTGTCGCACACCGGCTACATCAAGTCGCAGCCGCTCGCCGACTACAGCGCGCAGCGCCGCGGCGGGCGCGGCCGGCAGGCGACCGCGACCAAGGAAGACGATTTCATCGAGCGCCTGTTCATCGCCAACACCCATGACTACGTGCTGTGTTTTTCCAGCCGCGGCCGCGTCTACTGGATCAAGGTGTACCAGGTGCCGCAGGGCTCAAGCAACAGCCGCGGCAAACCCGTGGTCAATATGTTTCCGCTGGAGGAGGGCGAGAAAATCACCGCCATCCTGCCGGTGAAGCAGTTCGACGACGGGCACTTCATTTTCATGACGACCGCCCAGGGCACGGTGAAAAAGACGCCGCTCTCGGCGTTTGCCAATCCGCGCGGCAAGGGCATCATCGCGGCCGAACTCGACGGTGGCGATTTTCTCATCGGCGTCGCCATCACCGACGGCAAATACGACGTCATGCTGTTCTCCGACGCCGGCAAGGCGGTGCGCTTCGAGGAGGACGACGTGCGGCCTACCGGACGCGTGACGCGCGGCGTGCGCGGCATGATGCTGGAGGAAGGGCAGCGCGTGATCTCGATGCTGGTGGCCGAGAACGAGAGCCAGACCGTGCTCACCGCAACCGAAAACGGCTTCGGCAAGCGCACCCCGATTTCCGAGTACACTCGGCATGGCCGCGGCACCAAGGGCATGATCGCGATCCATACCGGTGAGCGCAACGGCAAGCTGGTCGGCGCGGTGCTGGTCGAGGAGAAGGACGAGGTGATGCTGGTGTCGAGCGGCGGCGTGGTCATACGCACCAAGGTGGCGCAGATTCGCGAACAGGGGCGCTCGACCCAAGGCGTGACGCTGATCAACCTCGACGCCGGGACGCGGCTCGCCGGGATCGAAAAGGTGCTGGAGTCGGACGACGACAACGGCAACGGCAACGGTGAAGCGAAGGACATTGCCGCGGACAAGTGATGCGCGACGCCACCGCTTGCGCATCAGGTATCGGAGGGAGGTAATCGTGGCACGAGTATTCAATTTCAGCGCGGGTCCGGCGGTGCTGCCGGAGGCAGTGCTGCAGCAGGCCGCGGCGGAGATGCTCGACTGGCACGGCAGCGGCATGTCGGTCATGGAAATGAGCCATCGCGGCAAGGAATTCATTTCGATCCATGCCGAGGCAGAAAAAGACCTGCGCGAACTGCTGGCGGTGCCGCCGAATTACAAGGTGCTGTTCCTGCAGGGCGGGGCGATCGCCGAAAACGCCATCGTGCCGATGAATCTGCTGCGCGGCCGCAGCGTGGCCGACTACGTCAACACCGGCGAATGGTCGAAAAAGTCGATCAAGGAAGCGAAAAAATACTGCAGCGTGAATGTCGCCGCCTCGAGCGAGGACAAGAACTTCACTTATATCCCGCCGCAGCCAAGCTGGAAGTTATCCAGGGACGCGGGCTACGTCCACATCTGCTCCAACGAGACCATAGGCGGCCTGGAATACCACTGGGTGCCCGATACCGGCGCGGTGCCGCTGGTGGCCGACATGTCCTCGCATATCCTGTCGCGTCCGGTGGACGTGGCGAAATACGGATTGATCTACGGTGGGGCGCAGAAGAACATCGGGCCGGCGGGACTGACGCTGGTGATCGTGCGCGACGACCTGATCGGCCAGGCGGCGGCGTTCACGCCCTCGGCGTTCGACTACAAGCTGCAGGCCGAGGCCGATTCGATGTACAACACGCCGGCGACCTATGCGATCTATATCGCCGGGCTGGTGTTCAAGTGGCTGAAAGCACAGGGCGGCGTTGCCGAGATCGAACGGCGCAATATCGCCAAGGCGAAGCTGCTGTACGGCTATCTCGACCAGAGCAAATTCTTCGTCAGCCCGGTCGAACCGCGCGACCGCTCGCGCATGAACGTGCCGTTCAAGCTCAGGAACGAAGCGCTGGACGAGGAGTTCCTCAAGGGGGCGAAGGCGGCGGGCATGGTGCAGCTGAAGGGCCACCGCTCGGTCGGCGGCATGCGCGCCTCGATCTACAATGCCATGCCGATCGAAGGGGTCGAGCGGCTGGTCGCGTACATGCGCGAGTTCGAGGGCAAGCATGGAAAATGAGCATGCCTGAGCGCAAGGCCTTCGAAATCCTGGTGCTGAACAACATTGCCCAGGTCGGGCTGAAGCGCCTGCCGGCCGAGCGCTATCACATCGACAAGGAGGCGGCGCAGCCGGACGCCATCCTGCTGCGCTCGCAGGATCTGCACGAGATGAAAATCCCCGCATCGGTCAAGGCCATCGGCCGCGCCGGCGCCGGCACCAACAACATTCCGGTGAAGGCGATGAGCGAACGCGGCGTGCCGGTGTTCAACGCGCCCGGCGCCAACGCCAACGCGGTAAAGGAACTGGTACTCGCGGGTATGCTGATCGCCGCGCGCAACCTCGCGCCGGCGCTGGAATTCGTGCGCGCCATCAAAGGCGAGGACGAGGCGCTGGCCAAACGCGTCGAGGAAGGCAAGAAACAGTTCGCCGGCATCGAGCTGCCGCAGCATACGCTCGGGGTCATCGGCCTGGGCAGGAGCGGCAGCCTCGTCGCCGACGCGGCGATCCACCTCGGCATGAACGTGCTCGGCTACGACCCGGAGATCACCGTGGACGCGGCCTGGAGCCTGCCGGCGCAGGTGAAGAAAGCGCATTCCATCGACGAGGTGCTGAAGGCGAGCCACTTCGTTACACTGCACGTGCCGCTGCTGCCGCAAACGCGCAATCTGGTGAACGCGCGGAACCTGGGGCTGGTGCGTCCGGGCACCATCCTGCTCAATTTTTCGCGCGAAGGCATCGTCGACAGCGCGGCCGTGGTCGAGGCGCTCGCCGCGCACAAGCTGAAGTATTTCGTGACCGATTTTCCCGACAGCCGGCTGGCCGGCGCGCCCGGCGTGATCGCGCTGCCGCACCTCGGTGCGTCGACCTGCGAAGCCGAGGACAATTGCGCCGTAATGGTTGCGGACCAGGTGCGCGAATTTCTCGAGCACGGCAACATATCGAACGCGGTCAATTTTCCGGACATGAGCATGCCGCGCGAGTCGCCTTACCGTGTCGCCATCGCCAACGCCAACGTGCCCAGTATGGTCGCGCAGATTTCCGCCACCATCGCCAAATCCGGCCTGAACATTCACAACATGCTGAACAAGTCCAAGGGCGAGATCGCCTATACCCTGGTCGACATCGACAGCGCGGCGACGCGCGATCTGGTGGCGCAACTGGGCAAGATCGGCGGCGTGCTGGCAGTGCGTTACCTGCCGCTACGGGATTGACGACGAAATGAGCAAGGATCTTGCCAAGCTGCGCGCGCAAATCGATGCGCTCGACCAGCGCCTGATCGAGACGCTGAACGCGCGCGCGCGGGTGGCGCATGCGGTAGGCAAACTCAAGCAGGGCAACCAGGTATACCGGCCGGAGCGCGAAGCCCAGGTGCTGCGCCGGATACTCGAAATGAACCCCGGACCGCTGGGCAAGGAAGCGCTCGCCCGGGTGTATGCGGAAATCATTTCCGCCTGCCGCGCGCTGGAGCAGCCGCTGGCGGTGTCCTATCTCGGCCCCGCCGGCACCTTCAGCGAAATGGCCGTGCAAAAGCTGTTCGGCGGCAGCGTGCGCGCGCAGCCCTGCGGGTCGATCGACGAGGTATTCCGCCAGGCCGAGACCGGCGGCGCCAATTACGGCGTGGTGCCGGTGGAGAATTCGAGCGAAGGCGCGATCGACCGGACGCACGACCTCTTGCTCAGCACGCCACTCAAGATCTGCGCCGAGACGGTGCTGCGCGTGCGCCAGAACCTGATGTCGAAATCGGGTGTGCTGAAAAAAGTCGCACGCGTTTATTCCCACCCGCAGTCGCTGGCGCAATGCAACCAATGGCTGAGCCGCAAGCTGCCCGACGCCGAACGCATTCCCGTGGCGAGCAATTCCGAGGCGGCGCGCCTGGCCGCAAAAGACGCGGCGGCGGCGGCGATCGCCGGCGATATCGCCGTGCAGCGCCACGGCCTCACGCTGGTGGCGAGGAATATCGAAGACGATCCGAACAACACCACGCGTTTTCTGGTACTGGGCGATCACGATGCCGCGCCCTCGGGCAAGGACCTGACTTCGATCGTCATGTCCGCGCCCAACCGGCCCGGCGCGGTGCACGCGTTGTTGACGCCGATCGCCAGGCACGGCGTGAGCATGAGCCGGCTGGAATCGCGCCCGGCGCGCACCGGGCGCTGGGAATACATGTTCTACGTCGATGTGCAGGGGCATCGCCAAGATCCCAAGGTGGCGAAAGCGCTGGCCGAACTGGAAAAGCTCGCACCGTTCCTGAAAATTCTCGGTTCCTATCCTGCCGCGGTGCTGTAGGCCGCTGCCAAGCACATGTCGGACATCATCGATCTTTGCGAGCAGTCTCCCGCCTATGTGCGCGCGATCGCGCCCTATCAGCCGGGCAAGCCTATCACCGAAGTTGCACGCGAGCTCGGACTCGACGAGCGCAGCATCGTGAAGCTGGCGTCGAACGAGAACCCGCGCGGGATATCGCCGAAGGCGCTGGCCGCGGTCAAAGCGGCGCTGCCCGAACTGGGGCGCTACCCCGACGGCTTCGAACTGACGCGCGCGCTGTCGCAGCGCCTCGGCGTGACCATGCAGCAGATCGTGCTCGGCAACGGCTCGAACGATGTGCTCGAGTTGGCGGGCATGGCGTTTCTCGCGCCGGGTCGCTCGGCCGTCTATTCCCAGCACGCGTTCGCCGTCTACCCGCTGGCGACGCAGGCGCGCGGCGCCGAGAGCATCGTCGTTCCGGCGAAGCACTTCGGCCACGATCTGGAGGCGATGCTCGCCGCGATCCGGTCCGACACGCGCGTCGTGTTCATCGCCAACCCGAACAATCCGACCGGCACCATGCTCACCGCCGCGGAGCTCGAGCCGTTCCTGCGCGCGGCGCCGAAGAACGTGGTCGTGGTGGTGGACGAAGCCTATAACGAGTATCTGGTTCCGGACTTGCGCTGCCCCAGCATCGACTGGGTCGGGCGTTTTCCAAACCTGGTCGTGACGCGCACCTTCTCCAAGGTCTACGGCCTTGCGGGCCTGCGCGTCGGCTACGCCGTGTGCCATGCGGAGGTGGCCGCGCTGCTCAATCGCGTGCGCCAGCCCTTCAACGTCAATAATCTTGCGATCGTCGCCGCAGTGGCTGCACTGACTGACGACGACTTTCTGCGCGAAAGTTTCGAGCTCAACGTCGCCGGCATGGCGCAACTGCTGGCCGGATTCAAGCATCTGGGTCTCGCCTGGATTCCCTCGCACGCCAATTTCGTCACTGTCGAAATCCCGCGTTCGCGCGGGGACAAAGCGGGCCAGAGCCAGGCAGGCGCGGTGTTTCAACAGCTGCTGCGCCGGGGCGTGATCGTGCGCCCGCTGGCCAACTACGGCATGCCCGACCACCTGCGCGTCACCATCGGTCTGGCCGAGGAGAACGCGCGCTTTCTCGAGGCGCTGCAAGCAGTGCGGAAGGGCTAGCGCGTGGCGGGGGCTCGCCTCGATACGGTAGTCATATTCGGCGTCGGTTTGATCGGCGGCTCGTTCGCGCTCGGGCTCAAGGCCGCCGGCGCGGCGAAGCGCGTTATCGGCTTCGGCCGCAATCCGGCCAACCTGGAGCGCGCGCTGGAACTCGGCGTCATCGACGAAGCGTCGCACGACCCGGCCGCCGTCGCCGGTGCCGACCTGGTGCTGCTCGCCACGCCGGTAGGCCAGATGGGCGCGGTCATGCGTGCCATCGCGCCGCATCTGGGGGCGGGCACGGTGGTCACCGACGGCGGCAGCACCAAACAGGACGTGGTGGCGCTGGCCTACCGGCTGCTCAAGAGTCGTGCGGCGCAGTTCGTGCCCGGTCACCCGATCGCGGGCGCCGAGCACAGCGGCGTGGCAGCGGCGCGCGCCGATCTGTTCCAAAATCGGAAAGTGGTGCTGACCCCTCTGCCCGAGAACAGCGAGCGCAGCATCCGCCGGGTGCGCGCCGCCTGGGGGCTTTGCGGCGCCAGGCTGTACCAAATGCGGCCGGCCGAGCACGACCGGGTGTTCGCCGCGGTGAGTCATCTGCCGCACCTCTTGTCCTATGCGCTGGTGGATCAGGTCGCGCGCCATCCGAACGGCAAAGTCTTGTTCGAATACGCGGCCGGGGGCTTTCGCGACTTCACCCGCATCGCCTCCAGCCATCCGGAAATGTGGCGCGATATCTGTATCGCCAATCGCAAGGCCCTGCTCGCCGAACTCGCCGGCTATCAGCGCGAACTGGCCGAGGTGAAGCAGTTGCTGCAGAAAAGCGACGCGGCCGGGCTGGAAAAAGTGTTTGTCCGCGCGCGCGCCGCGCGCAACAGATGGCTGAAGAAGCAGCAATGACGCGGCTTTCCGCCTGATTGCAGGAGCGGCGCCCGTGCAATTTCTCGATCTCGCACCGATCCGCAGCGCCGCCGGCACGGTCAAGCTGCCGGGTTCGAAAAGCATTTCCAACCGCGCACTGCTGCTCGCGGCGCTGGCCTCGGGCGAGACGCGCCTGCACGACCTGCTGGCTTCGGACGACACGCGCGTGATGCAGGATGCCTTGCGCACGCTTGGCATCGCCGTAAAGCAGGAGGCCGACATGACGGTCGTGATCGGCGCGGGCGGCGCGTTTCCGGTCAAGGCCGCCGAGCTGTTTCTCGGCAACGCCGGCACCGCGTTCCGGCCGCTGACCGCGGCGCTGGCGCTGTGCCGCGGCGAATATCGCCTGTCGGGCGTGGCGCGCATGCACGAGCGGCCGATCGGCGATCTGGTCGATGCGCTGCGCGGCCTGGGCGCCGCCATCGATTACCTTGGTGTGGCGGGATATCCGCCGCTGCACATCAAGCCTGCAACGATCAACGCGGGCGGAAAAGTGAGCGTGCGCGGAGACGTATCCAGCCAGTTCCTGACCGCGCTGCTGATGGCGTTGCCGCTCACCGGCCGGCAGACCACCATTGCCGTCGAGGGCGAGCTGATTTCCAAACCCTATGTCGAGATCACGCTCGACACGATGCGCCGCTTCGGCGTCGAGGTCGTGCGCGACGGCTGGGCCGCGTTCACCATTCCTGCGGGCGCACATTACCGCAGCCCGGGCGAACTCTGGGTGGAAGGGGACGCCTCGTCGGCTTCCTACTTTCTCGCTGCGGGTGCCATCGGCGGCGGACCGGTGCGCGTCGATGGCGTAGGGCGCGCCAGCGTCCAAGGCGATGTGCGCTTCGTCGAAGCCCTGGAGCAAATGGGTGCGCGCATCGCCATGGGCGAGAATTGGATCGAGGCCGGCCCGCCGGGCGGCACCAACAAAAAACTCCGGGCTATCGATGCCGACTTCAATCACACTCCCGACGCAGCGATGACCATCGCAGTGGCCGCGCTGTTCGCCGACGGCCCCTGCACCCTGCGCAACATCGGCAGCTGGCGCGTCAAGGAAACCGCCCGCATCGCCGCCATGGCCACCGAGTTGCGCAAACTCGGCGCGACAGTGGAGGAGGGCAAGGACTGGCTGCGTGTGACCCCGCCCGCCGCTCTGCGCCCGGCCGCCATCGATACTTATGACGATCACCGCATGGCCATGTGCTTTTCACTCGCCGCGCTGGGCGGCGTCACGGTGCGTATCAACGACCCGCAATGCGTCAACAAGACTTTCCCGGAATATTTCGAGGTGCTATCCCAGATCTCGCGTTAGAGTAAGCACGAATTCCCCCAAAATGGGCATCATGGCAATTCGGTCCGAAAATGCCGTAGACAAGTTCATCACGCGCTCAACGCGGAGCGTGCGGCGGAAGAACAACGCGGCCTGATCCGCTGGCTACGGCCCGAGTTCCAGATTCCGGCTTCGGGTCAGCCGCAAACACGGACAGCCGAGCAACTGGAGATCGATACCGGTGAAGGCGTTGCGGTTGCCGCCACGCCCGGCGAACGCCGTCCGTGGCCAGCCACGCTGCCCGCGCAGGTCAAAGCGGTCGCCGAAGTACTGACTGCGGCACGCGCACCGCTGGCCGACGACGCCATCGCGGCGTGCTTTACCGGTCGCGGTCCGTGGAAAAAGCGCCTGCCGCAGATCATTGACACTCTAGTCGCCGTGGGCAGCGTGCGCAGAAGAAAGGATGGGCTAGCTGTAATTGCGTGACCGGCAATCGCGACCAGATTCTTGTGCCTCTGATTGGGTGGATGTCTGAAGAAGCGCGTCAATATTGGCTTACAGGCCGATTGGTGAATGAATAGTAGCGACGCACCACGGTTTGTCAGCGCGTGAGGCGATGTATGCGTTACACCCATCTATGAGTACTTCTCCACTCGCACCCTGAAATGAGCCGGGCCGCCATTCCCGCCGAGCGCATCGAGCAATCGATCCTGGTCCTGTGCGGACATAAGGTGCTGCTCGATGCCGATGAGCTGGAAGCCTTGAGATCACAGTCTGTGATCTCAAACACGCCGGGCCGCCGCGGCCGGCGCTATGCTCCTTACGTCTTCACCGAGCGGGGCGTGGCGATGCTCTCTTCCGTCTTGAACAGTTCGACGATTGGAAAATGGCAAAAAAATAAGGGACTGAACGACTATGTCCTCGATCACCCCCAGGCGTGTGCTCAAACCTGAAAATCTCGCGGCGCTGATTTATCTGCTGCGCGGAGAAAGGGTGCTCCTGAGCGAGCACCTTGCCGGGCTTTATTCCGTGCCTGTCAAAGTCCTCAATCAAGCGGTCAAGCGCAACATAAATCGTTTCCCCGATGACTTCATGTTCCAGCTTACTCCGGATGAATCGGAGACCATCTTCCGGTCAAGGTCACAAATTGTGACCTTGAAGCGAGGTGAGAACATCAAGTATCTCCCTTACGCTTTCACCGAGCAAGGCGTCGCCATGCTCTCCAGCGTGCTGCGCTCACCGCGCGCAGTCGAGGTCAATATCGCCATTATGCGCACCTTCGTACAGTTGCGCCGACTGATGGACTCCAACCGCGACCTGGCCAGAAAGATCGAGGCGCTGGAAAATCGCTACGACGAGCAGTTCGCCACCGTCTTCGATGCCATCAAACGCCTGATTGCCGATGACGACAGCCGCAAGACCCGGCCCAAACGCGGCATCGGTTTTCTTGGCTGAACACCAAACCGAATCCAATTCCCTGACGCTTTCATGTTCCCGCTCACGCCCGTCGAACTCGATCGCTTGAATCGGTCGCAATTTGCGACCGGTTCCGACGCTTCCGCGACCTTGACTGTTAAAATGGCTTTATTCGTCCTTCGAGGGTAATCCCATGCATGCCTACACAGCCGTGATCGAACGCTGCGCCGACACGCAGCGTTATGTGGGCCATGTGCCCGGCTTTCCCGGCGCGCACAGCCAGGGCGAAACGCTCGATGAGCTGCATGCCAATTTGCACGAAGTGATCGCCATGCTGCTCAACGACGGCGAACCCAAGCTTGATTGTTTGGCTTGAACGCAGCAACCACCACAATCCCCGTAATCGCCATCGACGGCCCCTCCGCCTCCGGCAAGGGCACGATCGCCCAGGCGGTTGCGAAAAACCTGGGTTTTCACTACCTGGACAGCGGCTCCCTGTACCGCCTGGTTGCGCTCGCGGCCGCGAAGCAGGCGACCCGGCTGGATGACGAAGCGGCATTGGCCCGGCACGCGCGCGAGCTGCAGGTCATATTCGACGGCGGAGAAATATTCCTTTCCGGTCAAAAAGTTACCGATGCAATTCGGAGCGAGGACTGCGGTATCGGGGCCTCCCGGGTGGCGGCGCTGCCGGCGGTGCGCCGGGCCTTGCTGGCGCGCCAGCAGGCGTTCCGCCAGGCCCCGGGCCTAGTGGCAGAAGGGCGCGACATGGGCACGGTTGTGTTTCCGGATGCGATGCTCAAGGTGTTTCTGACTGCGAGCGCCGAAGTGCGCGCCGAGCGCAGGCATAAGCAGTTGAAAGAAAAAGGAATCGATGCTAACATGCGAACCCTTTTGCGGGAATTGCACGAACGCGATCAGCGCGACAGCGCCAGAAGCGCAGCGCCCCTGCAAATGGCGGTCGATGCGCGGGAACTCGATAGCTCCGGTCTCGGCATAGATGAAATAGTGCGCCAGGTACTTGATTGGTACCGGCAAACTGCAGCAAGGGTGGCGGGCTCAGAACGCTGATTCGGGCCCGCTTTATGTTTAATCAACCCCGCTCGCAAGGGCGGTGAAATCAGGTAAATAAATCCAATGTCCAATCTTTCCCCCGCGGTCGCCTCCAACGAAAACAATTTCGCTGCTCTGTTTGAAGAAAGCCTGACGCGCCAGGAAATGCGCATCGGCGAGGTGATCACCGCAGAAGTTGTCCGTGTAGACATGAATTTCGTGGTGGTGAACGCCGGACTCAAGTCCGAAAGCTTCATCCCGGTAGAAGAATTCCGCAACGATGCCGGCGAGGTCGAGGCCAAGGTCGGCGATTTCGTCAGCGTCGCCATCGAAGCTCTGGAAGACGGCTTCGGCGAAACGCGCCTGTCGCGCGACAAGGCCAAGCGCCTGTCGGCCTGGATGGACCTGGAAAAGGCCCTGGAAACGGGCGAACTGGTTTCGGGCGTGATCAGCGGCAAGGTCAAGGGCGGACTGACCGTGATGGCCAACGGCATCCGCGCTTTCCTGCCCGGGTCGCTGGTGGACATCCGCCCGGTCAAGGACACGACGCCGTTCGAAGGCAAGACCATGGAGTTCAAGGTCATCAAACTCGACCGCAAGCGCAACAACGTGGTGGTGTCGCGCCGCGCCGTGCTCGAGGCGAGCCAGGGCGAAGAGCGGCAGAAGCTGCTGCAGACCCTGTCCGAGGGTTCGATCGTGAAGGGGATCGTCAAGAACATCACCGACTACGGCGCGTTCGTCGACCTGGGCGGCATCGACGGCCTGTTGCACATCACCGATCTCGCCTGGCGCCGCGTCAAGCATCCGTCCGAAGTGCTCAACGTGGGCGACGAGGTCACCGCCAAGATACTCAAGTTCGACCAGGAAAAGAACCGCGTGTCCCTCGGCATGAAGCAACTGGGTGAGGACCCCTGGGTGGGCCTGTCGCGCCGCTACCCGACCACCACGCGCCTGTTCGGCAAGGTCACCAATCTTACCGACTACGGCGCGTTCGTCGAGGTCGAGCAGGGTATCGAGGGCCTGGTGCACGTGTCCGAAATGGACTGGACCAACAAGAACGTGCATCCGTCCAAGGTGGTGCAGCTCGGCGACGAGGTCGAGGTGATGATCCTCGAAATCGACGAGGAGCGCCGCCGCATCTCGCTCGGGATGAAGCAGTGCCTGCCCAATCCCTGGGGCGAGTTCGCCATCAATTTCAAGAAGGGCGACCGCGTCAAGGGCCAGATCAAATCGATCACCGACTTCGGCGTGTTCATCGGGCTGCCGGGCGGTATCGACGGCCTGGTGCACTTGTCGGACCTGTCCTGGAGCGCGCCGGGCGAAGAGGCCGTGCGCAACTACAAGAAAGGCGATGAAGTCGAGGCGGTGGTGCTGGCGATCGACACCGAGCGTGAGCGCATTTCACTGGGCATCAAGCAGATGGACGGCGACCCGTTCACGAATTACATCGCCACCCACGAGAAGAACAGCGTGGTGCAGGGCACGGTGAAGTCGGTCGACGCCAAGGGCGCGGTGATCGCGCTGGAGGGCGATGTCGAAGGCTACCTGCGCGTGTCCGAAGTATCGCGCGAACGCATCGAGGACCTGGCGCATCACCTCAAGGAAGGCGATGCGGTGACGGCGATGATCATCAATATCGACCGCAAGAATCGGTCGATCAACCTCTCGATCAAGGCCAAGGATGTGGCCGAGGAGCAGGGCGCGATGCAGAAGCTGCAAAGCGAGAGCGCCGCGAGTTCCGGCAGCACCAGTCTTGGCGCGTTGTTGAAAGCAAAACTGGAAAACAAGAACTCTCAGCAATAACAACGAGGGGCAGGAGCGATGACCAAGTCCGAATTGATTGCCAGGCTGGCGGGGCGTTATCCGCAACTGGTTGCCAAGGACGCCGAGTTCGCGGTCAAGACCATCCTCGATGCCATGACCCTGAGCCTGGTCAAGGGCCAGCGCATCGAGATTCGCGGCTTCGGCAGCTTCGGGCTGAACTATCGCCCGCCGCGCACGGGCAGGAATCCGAAGTCGGGCGACAAAGTCCAGGTGCCGGAGAAGTTCGTGCCGCACTTCAAGGCCGGCAAGGAACTGCGTGAGCGCGTGGACTCGAACTAGCGCGCGCCCGGCGAGCGGAAACAGGCGGCATCGTTTCGATGCCGCTAGTCTTTTCTGAAGCGATCCATGCGCGTACTTGCCTGGATCCTGCGCATTGTCCTGTTCCTGGCGCTGTTCCTGCTCGCGCTGAAGAACACCGATACGGTCAGCTTGCGCCTGTATTTCGACCAGGTGTGGCAGGCGCCGCTGATCCTGGTGCTGCTGGTGTTCTTTGCTGCGGGCGCGACCATAGGGGTCATCGCCACGTTGACCACGGTGTTCAGGCAGCGGCGCGAGATCTCTCGGCTGCAGCGCGAACTGCGCAGCCGCGCGCCCGTTGACGACGGCAGCACCGGCGCGCCGCCCGGGCTTTAGCGCACTGGCATGGAATTCGAATTCTGGTGGCTGCTCGCCTTCCCGCTGTTCTTCGGACTGGGCTGGCTCGCGGCGCGCATCGATATCAAACATCTGGTGTCGGAATCCCGCTCGCTGCCGCGCTCGTATTTCAAGGGCCTCAATTTCCTGCTCAATGAGCAGCCGGACAAGGCGATCGAGGCTTTCATCGAAGTGGTCAAGGTCGACCCCGAGACGGTCGAGCTGCACTTCGCCCTGGGCAATCTGTTTCGCCGCCGCGGCGAGACCGAGCGCGCGATCCGCATGCACCGCAACCTGCTCGAGCGCGGCGATCTGGGACAGGAGCAGCGCCTTGCCGCCCTGTTCGAACTGGGGCAGGACTATCTCAAGGCCGGATTGCTAGACCGCGCCGAGGAAGTATTCGTCAAGCTGCGCGATACCCCGCACCGCACCGCCGCGCTGAAAGCGCTGCTCGACGTCTATCAGCAGGAAAAGGATTGGGAAAAAACCATCGGCGTCGCTACCGAACTCGGCGCCGACAAGGGCCAGTCCTGGGACAAGGAGATCGCCAACTACCATTGCGAGCTCGCCGCGATCGAGATGACCCACTCGCGCGCCGATGCAGCCGTGGCGCGCCTGGAGCAGGCGCTCAAGGTCAATCGCAAGTGCGCGCGCGCCAACGTGCTGCTCGGCGACATGCATGCGGCCGCAGGCGATCACGCGGCGGCGATCGAGGCGTTGAAGCGCATCGAGCAGCAGAACCCGGCTTACCTCGCCCTGGTGGCGCGGCGGCTGCTGGAGAGCTATCGCGCGCTGGGCAAGAGCGACGAGGGGCTGACCCTGCTGCGCGGTTTCCTCGCGAGTTCGCCTTCGTTGGATCTGCTCGACGTGGTATTCCAGTCGACGTTGGAGGCGCAAGGGGCGGAGGCGGCACACACGCTGGTGCGCGACGAGTTGCGCCGCAACCAGACCCTGCTCGGCCTGGACCGGCTGCTCGATGCCGAGCTGCTGGTGGTCCGGCCCGAACGCCGCAGCGACGTGCAGCTGGTCAAGAATCTGGTACACAGCCATACGCAGCGCGTCGCGCGCTACAGCTGCGAGAATTGCGGCTTCAAGGCGCGCCAGTTTTACTGGCACTGTCCGGCGTGCGGCGGCTGGGAAACCTATCCGCCGCGGCGCAGCGAGGAATTTGATCTGGCCCCGTGAGGGGCAACGGGCATGCCGATGCGCGACGGCAGGGGAAGTTGAGCGCGCATCATCCACAATGTCGATAGGGAGGGCAGGTTGAAAATCACAGTGGTCGGTACGGGGTACGTGGGACTGGTCAGCGGCGCCTGCCTTGCGGACGGGGGCAACGAGGTGCTGTGCCTCGACCTGGATGCGGGCAAGATCAAGACTCTGAACGACGGCGGCATCCCGATCTACGAGCCGGGGCTGCAGGAAATGGTGAATCGCAACCACAAGGCCGGACGCCTGGCTTTTACAACCGACGTAGCGCAGGCGGTTGCATTCGGCACGGTGCAGTTCATCGCCGTGGGAACGCCGCCCGCCGAAGACGGCTCGGCCGATCTGCAGCACGTGCTCGCGGCGGCACGCAACATCGGCCGCCACATGCGCGACTACCGCGTGGTGGTGGACAAGTCCACCGTTCCCGTGGGCACGGCCGACAAGGTGCGCGCCGCCATTGCCGAAGAGCTGAAACAACGCGGCACCGATATCGCCTACAGCGTAGTGTCCAACCCGGAATTCCTCAAGGAAGGCGCCGCGGTCGAGGATTTCATGCGCCCCGACCGCATCGTCGTGGGCAGCGACGACGAGCGCGCGACGCAGATCATGCGCAATCTCTACGCGCCGTTCCAGCGCAGTCACGAGCGCGTGATCGTCATGGACGTGCATTCTGCCGAATTGACCAAGTATGCCGCCAACGCCATGCTGGCCACGCGCATCTCCTTTATGAACGAGCTCGCCAATCTGGCGGAGCGTCTGGGCGCCGACATCGAGTGCGTGCGCCGCGGCATCGGCGCCGATCCGCGCATCGGCTACCATTTTCTCTACCCCGGCGTGGGCTATGGCGGCTCCTGCTTCCCCAAGGACGTGCAGGCGCTGATGCGCACCGCGGGCGAGGCGGGCATGGATCTGCTCATTCTGGCGGCGGTGGAGAAGGCCAACGCCGCGCAGAAACAGGTGCTGGGCGGAAAGATCCTGAAGCGCTTTGGCGCCGACCTGAAAGGCCTGCATTTCGCTCTCTGGGGGCTGGCGTTCAAGCCCAATACCGACGACATGCGCGAGGCGCCGAGCCGGGTGCTCGTGGCCGAATTGCTCGCGCGCGGCGCCAGCATCACCGCCTACGATCCGGTCGCCATGCCCGAGGCGCGGCATATTTACCAGGCCGAGAGCCGCGTGCGCTTCGCCGACTCGCCCATGGCCGCGCTAGCAGGCACCGATGCCCTGGCGATCGTGACCGAATGGAAGGAATTCCGCAGTCCGGATTTCCAGCGCATCAAGCAGGTCCTGCGCACACCGGCCATTTTCGACGGACGCAATCTGTACGATCCGGCCGAGGTCAGGCAGAACGGCCTGGAGTACTATCCGATCGGAAGGCTGTAGGACGTAATTCGTGGCTCGTGGTTCGTTGTTCGAACTACGCGCCAAGAGCAACGAACAACGAGGGTTTACGCTTTGAAACTGCTGCCGGATTTGTCCAAGGCGCGGCTGCTGGTGGTCGGCGACGTGATGCTCGATCGCTACTGGTTCGGCGAGGTGAGCCGCATTTCACCCGAGGCGCCGGTGCCGGTGGTCAAGGTCGAGCGTACCGAGGAGCGCCCCGGGGGCGCAGCCAACGTCGCGCGCAATGCGACCGCCCTGGGAGCACGCACGACGCTGCTGTCGGTAGTGGGCAACGACGAGGCCGGCGCGCGCCTGCGCCAACTGGTCGAGGCGGAGCAGGTCACCGCCTGCCTGCTCAAGGATGCCAGCATCCCCACCACGGTGAAGCTGCGCGTGATCGGCAGGCAGCAGCAGCTGCTGCGCATCGATTTCGAGACCCTGCCCAGTCACGAGGTGCTGGCGGACAAGCTCACCGATTTCGAATCGCTGCTGGCCGGCTGCGACGTGCTGGTGCTGTCCGACTACGGCAAGGGCGGGCTCACCCATATCGCGAAAATGATCGAACTCGCGCGCGCTGCCGGCAAGATCATTCTGGTCGATCCCAAGGGCGACGATTATTCGCGTTACCATGGCGCCACCATCGTTACCCCCAATCGCGCCGAAATGCGCGAAGTGGTGGGACGCTGGAAAAACGAAGACGACCTCACCGGGCGCGCGCAGGCGCTGCGGCGCGAGCTGGGCGCGCAGGCGCTGCTGCTCACGTGCAGCGAGGACGGCATGAGCCTGTATCAGGAGAGCGGTGTGCTGCACGAGGCGGCGAAGGCGCGCGAGGTGTTCGACGTGAGCGGCGCGGGTGATACCGTGATCGCGGCCCTGGCCGCGATGCTCGGCAGCGGCGCGGCGCTGGCGCAGGCGATGCACGTAGCCAACTGCGCTGCCGGCATCGTGGTCGGCAAGCTGGGCACGGCCGTGGTCCAGCGCGAAGAGCTGCAGGCGGCGCTGGCGCAGGATTAATTGGGGGAAGCAAACATGTACTACGTAGTCACCGGCGCGGCCGGATTCATCGGTTCCAACCTGGTTCGGGCGCTGAACGAGCGCGGCGAGGACGACATCATCGCTGTGGACAATCTCACGCGCGCCGACAAGTTCCTCAACCTGGCCGATTGCGAAATTGCCGATTTCATCGACAAGCGCGACTTCGTGGTGCAGCTTACGGCGGGGGAATTCGAGGGCACGATCGAGGCGGTGCTGCACCAGGGCGCCTGCTCCGACACGATGGAGACCGACGGGCGCTACATGATGGAAAACAATTACCGCTACTCGGTGGCGCTGCTCGATTATTGCCAGGAAGAGGAAGTGCCGCTCCTGTACGCCTCGTCCGCGTCGGTCTACGGCTCCGGCTCCGTGTTTCGCGAGGAACGCGAGCACGAGGCGCCGCTCAACATTTACGGCTATTCCAAGTTCCTGTTCGACCAGGTGGTGCGCCGCCGCCTGCCCGATGCCGACAGCCAGATCGCGGGCTTTCGCTATTTCAATGTCTACGGCCCGAACGAGGCGCACAAGGGGCGCATGGCCTCGGTCGCCTACCATTTTTTCAACCAGTACCAAAGCGAGAAACGGGTCAAGCTGTTCCAGGGCCGGGACGGCTACGCCGACGGTGAGCAGAAGCGCGATTTCGTCTCGGTCGAGGACGTGATCGAGGTGAACATGCATTTTCTCCAGCGGCCGTCGCTATCGGGGATATTCAACCTCGGCACCGGCCGCGCGCAAAGCTTCAACGACGTTGCCGTGGCCACGATCAACGCCTGCCTGCGCGCCGAGGGCCGGGCCGCGCTCACGCTGGAGCAGATGCGCGCGCAAAACATGATCGAATACATCGCCTTTCCCGATGCGCTCAAGGGCAAGTACCAGAGCTATACCGAAGCCGATAACGCCGCGCTGCGCCGCGCCGGCTATACCGAGCCCTTCCTCACGGTGGAAGAGGGTGTGTCGCTCTATTGCGAACAGCTGTTGGACAAATGAGCATGAACCAAAGTGCGTATCGGAGCGTCGAGGACAGCGTCGGCAATACGCCGCTGGTGCGCTTGAAGCGCATCCCCGGCGCCGCCAACGACAGGAACGGCAATATCATCCTGGCCAAGCTCGAAGGCAACAATCCCGCGGGCTCGGTCAAGGACCGGCCGGCGCTGTCGATGGTGCTGCGCGCCGAGCAGCGCGGCACGATCAAGCCCGGCGACACCCTGATCGAGGCGACCAGCGGCAACACCGGCATCGCGCTCGCCATGGCGGCGGCGATGCGCGGCTACCGCATGGTGCTGGTGATGCCCGAGCACCTGTCGGTGGAGCGGCGCCAGACCATGCGCGCTTTCGGCGCCGAGATCAT
>DAIDTN010000075.1 GCA_027457185.1 Burkholderiales bacterium
GCGCGACGAGTTGATCGGCGCGCCGTTCAAGAACTACTTTACCGATCCGGAACGAGCCGAGGCGGCCATCAAGCAGGTACTGAACGAAAAGAAGGTCACCGACTACGAGCTCACCGCGCGCGCCAGGGACGGCAAGGAAACTGTGGTGTCCTACAATGCGACCACCTTCTACGACCGGGATAGGCGGCTGCAGGGCGTATTAGCCGCTGCGCGCGACGTCACCGAACGCAAACGTCTGGATCAGGTGCTGCAGGAAAAGAACGTCGAACTGGAGAGCGCCAGGTCGGTGGCGGAAAAAGCCAACCTCGCCAAATCGGATTTTCTGTCGAGCATGAGCCATGAGTTGCGCTCCCCGCTCAATGCGATTCTCGGTTTCGCGCAATTGATGGATTCGGGCTCGCCGCTGCCAACGCCCGCCCAAAAGGCAAGCATCGACCAGATTCTCCAGGCAGGATGGTATCTGCTGGAATTGATCAACGAAGTCCTCGATCTCGCGCTGGTCGAATCGGGCAAGCTGTCGCTGTCGCTGGAACCCATGTCGCTGCCCGAAGTGCTGCACGATTGCCAGGCCATGATCGAACCGCAGGCGCAAAAAAGCGGCATCCGCATCAGATTCCCCGAGTTCGACGGCCCTTATTTTGTCGAAGCGGACCGGACCCGGGTGAAGCAGGTTCTCATCAATTTGCTTTCCAACGCGATCAAATACAACCGCACGCGCGGGACGGTCGAGGTCACGTGCAGCGCGAACACTGCGGAGCGCATACGCATCAGCGTGCAGGATACCGGTGAAGGATTGTCCCAGGAAAAACTGGCACAACTGTTCCAGCCGTTCAATCGTCTCGGACAGGAGGCCGGCGCCGAGGAAGGCACCGGCATCGGCCTGGTGGTGAGCAAGCGTCTGGTCGAACTGATGGGGGGCGCAATCGGCGCGGAAAGCACCGTCGGGGTGGGCAGCGTGTTCTGGATCGAACTGAACTCGACCGCCGCGCTGCAACTCGACGCCGGGTCGCACGAAGCGCTTGCGCCGATTCAACCACGCGCCCAGCACTGCGCAGCGCTGCGCACCCTGCTGTATGTGGAAGATAACCGGGCAAACATGCAACTGGTCCAGCAGCTCATCGCGCGCCGTCCCGACATGCGCTTGTTGAGCGCGGGCGACGGCACGCACGGCATCGCCCTGGCGCGCATCCACCAGCCGGACGTGATCCTGATGGACATCAATTTGCCCGGCATCAGCGGCACCCAGGCGCTGAAAATCCTGCGCGAGGATCCGGTAACCGCGCACATTCCGGTGCTTGCCATCAGCGCCAACGCCATGCCACGCGATATCCAGAAAGGCCTGGAGGCGGGATTCTTCCGCTATATCACCAAGCCGATCAAAGTCAGCGAGTTCATGGCTGCGCTGGACATGGCGCTGGCATTTGCCGAGACAGGGGTAGACGGCGCCGTCGTGCCGCAATCCCTGTGATGATCGGTGGCGCCGATATTGCTGGCGCCGGCATTCTGACAGTGGACGATCTGGAAGCTTCAGTCGCAACGCACGGTCATGCCGCCGTCGACGACAATGTCGGTGCCGGTGATGACGCGCGCCTCGTCCGAGGCGAGGACGACGCTTTTCAGGTTGAAGTCGGCCTGCATGTTTTTTTATTCCGGAAGCGGAGTACCATTCAAAAATTTGCCTTGGATCACGATTGCGATTGCTCGATTCGAGGCTGTGAAGCGACGCGGATTGACAAGGAGGTCCAATAAAAACAATGGATCCTGCTGCTTTCCCTGGAACCGACGTGCGCGACGATCGCCCTGACCGCGAGACCGTACAAAGCGGTCGCCGCGGCTTCACGCTGGTCGAACTCCTGATTGCCGTCGCGATCGTCGCGGTGCTGGTGGTAGTCGCAGTGCCGTCGTACCAGCGCTACCGCGACAGGGTGGCAGTCACGCAGGCCGAGTCGGACATCGTCGCCATTGCTGCCGCCATTGATCTTTACCGTACGGATAACCGGAATTTTCCGAACAGTTTGGCCGACATCAATATGGCCGGACGGCTCGACCCGTGGAATCACCCCTATCAATACCTTAACCTAAGCCCGGTAGCCCCCGGTAACATCGGAAAGGTCCGCAGAGACAAGAACCTGGTCCCGATCAATTCGGACTTCGACCTCTACAGCATGGGCAAGGACGGCGCGAGCCGGTCGCCCTTGACCGCGGCAGTCAGCCAGGACGACGTCGTGCGCGGCAACGACGGGCGTTTCGTCGGGCTCGCCTCGGATTACTGAAGCGGCCCGGCGGTGAAACTCGAAGGCACATTCCTGCGCAGCACGGTCGCGCGCCGGGTGCTGCTGTCGTTTTTGCTGGCCGCGTTCATCCCCTTTCTGTTTCTCGCGATCCTGTACTACGTGCAGGCGAACCGCACGCTCGTACGACGGGTCCACACCGAATTGCAGGGCGCGAGCAGCCGCTACGGCAGGGCGATCTACGATCGCCTAATGCTTGCTGATATGTTGTTGCGCAACAACGCAGGCGATCTATCCACCGACAGCACGTCCGCGGCGGTGCGGGCGCGGCTAGGCGCTCCGTTCCGCGGCCTGACCATCCTGTCGCCGCAAGGCCGCGCGTTCGCGTTATTCGGCGACACGGCCGACGTGATGCCCTTGAGCGAGGCCGCGCTGGCGCATCTGCGCCAGGGGAAATCGGTGCTTATCAGCGAAACAGTGCGGGGCCGCGGCGCCAAAATACTGATGCTTCGCGCGCTGAACCTGGCCGCACCAGAGCTGCGCCTCGCCGCTGCCGACATCGACCCTGGCTACCTCTGGGGAAACCCGGACGATTTTCCTTACAGTACGTCTTTTTGCGTCCTGAACGAAGCTTACGCTCCGCTTTACTGCCCGCCACCATTTGATGCTGAAGAGACAGGCGCGCTGATCCGAGGCTCCGCACACTCCGCCAAGGGGGAATTCGACTGGCGTGGCGGACGGAAAACGTTTCTCACCGGCTTTCAGGAGATGTTTCTCGAGCCCAAGTTCTTGGCGCCGCGCTGGATCGTGGTTGCCGCCGAACCCAAAGCCGTCGCGCTCGCTCCGCTCGAGGCATTCAGCGTGATTTTCTGGGGCAGCGTCCTTCTCTCCGTCCTGCTGGTCGCGCTCCTGAGCATGACGCAGATCCGGCGCATTCTGGTTCCGCTGGAGCGGCTGATCGAGGGCACCCGCCGTCTCGGAAGCGAGGATTTTTCCGCCAAAGTCGCCGTGTCCAGCGGCGATGAATTCGGCGAACTTGCCGGGGCGTTCAACGCGATGGCCGAGCGGCTGGGACGCCAGTTCGAAACGCTCACGACGCTGTCGAAAATAGATCGTGCGATCCTGTCCGAACTGGACATGGACCGGATCGTCGACGACGTCCTACTGCGCCTGCACGGAAACTTCAAGGCCGGCTGCGCCGCCATTTTGGTCATCGATCCCGATTCCGCGAACAACGTCCGGGTGCATGCGCTCGCCGACAGCGGTGTCCCGCCGCCGCTGCAGCGCTGCAATTTGACCGACGATGCCCGCGAGTCGCTGCGCGCTATTCCCAAGGGAGCGTGGATGAGCGGCATGGCGGCGCACCGGATGATGCAGGGCTGCCTCGAAAATCTGCGTGCGCAGCATTTTTTTACGCAGCCGATTATCTGGAAAGACCGGCTTGTCGGCGCCGTGTACCTCGGTTACCCGGCGCCCGGCGTACTCGGCGAGGAGGATATCACCCACATTCGCGACTACGCCGACCGGGTGGGAGTGGCCCTTTCCATCGCGGCGCACGAAAGCCAGCTGTACCGTCAGGCGCGTACCGACGCCCTCACCGGGCTGCCGAACCGCTTCCACTTCCTCGATCGGCTGAAGCAGGACATCGCCGGAGCCCAGCGCGGGGGGCAGACGCTGGCGGTGCTGTTCACCGATCTCGATCGCTTCAAGGCCATCAACGACAGCTTGGGGCACGCCGCCGGGGATGAAATGTTGCGTCAGGCCGCGGCGCGCTTGCGCCAGTGTTTGCGCGAAGGCGATACCGTGGCGCGCTTCGGCGGCGACGAATTCACCATTCTGATCAATCCGCTTTCCTCAGCGAAGTCAGCCAGCGCACTGGCCGAGCACGTAATCGCCGTACTGAGCAAGTCGTTTCTCATCGACAAGGTCGACAGCGTCGTGACCGTCAGTATCGGCATCGCAGTGTATCCGGCAGACGGCGTCAGCGCCGAAGAACTGATGCGCAACGCCGACACGGCCATGTACCGCGCCAAGGAGGGCGGCCGCGGCAGTTATGTATTCTTCGAGGACGCCATGAACGCCGAGGTGGTCAGACGCAGCACGCTCGAGCGCGAATTGCGGCGTGCGATTGCCGAGCAGCAGTTTATCGCGTATTACCAGCCGCAGGTCGACCCGCACTCGGGCAGAATCCGCGGGGCCGAAGCCCTGGTGCGCTGGCGTCATCCCGAGCGCGGCGTCCTTGCCCCGGGGCACTTCATCGCTGTCGCCGAAGAGACCGGACTGAGCGGCGCAGTCGGCAACATCGTCCTGGGCCAAGCCTGCGCCCAGTTCCGCGCCTGGGCTGACGATGGCGTGGGCCTCGAATACGTAGCGGTAAACGTGTCGAGCCGGGAGTTTCGCCAGCCGGGTTTCGTCGAGGCGGTGGAAACGGCGCTGCAGACAAATGCCATGGCGGCGGAATGTCTCGAACTGGAGATCACCGAGACCGTTCTGCTGGACGGCACTGACACCGTCATCGATACGCTGGCTCGGTTGAAAATTCTCGGAGTCCATATTTCGATAGACGATTTCGGCACCGGCTATTCGTCCATGTCCTACCTGGAACGGCTGCCGTTCGATACCCTGAAAATCGACATGTCGTTCGTCCGGAAAATTCGCGACGACGGCGAGGGGGGCACCATTGCGGCAACGATCGTGGCAATGGCCCATGCGCTGGGCAAGAAAGTGGTCGCCGAAGGTGCCGAAACGCAGGCCCAGGTCGACTACCTGCGCAAGCTCGGTTGCGAGCTGGTGCAGGGCTACTTCTACAGCCGCCCGGTGCCCGGCGAGGAGTTCGCGGCGTATGTCCGCAAATGGCAGGTGGCGAAATAGAATCGCCGCATGATCGTACTCTTTGCGGACGCAGTAGCCGGCGCACTCCGAGCAGCGCCGTTAAGGGCCATTTGGCCTGTCAGGCGAGCAACTCGCGCATGCTCCGGTTGACTTCGGCGCTGCGGTGGCGCGCGGCCTTGTTGCTCGGCGCCAGAGGTTCGGCGTAGAAGAAGTCCGGCAGCTCGTCGTCTTTCTCGGTGAAACCCGCCTGCCTGTTGAACTCCAACTCCATCTTCAGCGCCTCGCGCCCCAGCGCCTGCATGAAGGACGTATCGAGCTTGGTGCCATGCGCGTCGTTGAGCGCGGTGACGATGAGATCGGCGCTGACGTTGGTCACCGAACGCCCGAAGATGCACAGACCCAACGAATCTGCCGCCGCGCACGCGGTCTGGATGCCGAGGCTCGCCTCCACCAGTTGCGCAGTGGTCTTGTCCTTGCAGTCGAACACCGGCAGGTTGCCCGCGGTGTGATCGGCGCCCTGCGCCGTGATCATCATGGAAATGCCGGTCACCTCGATCACGCGCGGGTCGTAGGCGCTGATGCTCTGCTGCTTGATCACCGGGACGCTCGCGACCTTGTAATGCGCGCCGGCGCGCGCGGCGCCTTGGGCGTAGATGCGGCCGCGCTCGTTGCCCCGGCGGATGTCGTCCAGGGCTTGGTGCATGAACGCTTCGTCGCCGAATTTGCCCAGCCCCGCTTCCATAAGCACGGCAATCGTGGCGCCGGCCTCGATGGTGTCGATGCCCAGATCGTTGGCGACGGCGTTGACCCGGGCCACCTGGTCCGGGTGGGTCAGGCCGCAGTTGCTCCCCATCAGGCCGAGGGGCTCGTATTCCAGCGGCGACACCAGCTCTTTGCCGTTCTCGTTGACGTAGACGTTGCTGCACTCGATCATGCAGCCGGGCATGCAGGCGTGCGAGATCTGCCCGCCGCGGCTGGAATTGAGTTCGCGGATGAAGTCGCCGCCGAGTTGGAGCGGGCCTTCGGACGCCTCGACCAGGCGGCCCGCGCTGAAGTTGCGCACCGGCAGTCCGCCGATGCGGTTGGTGATGTCGCCCATCATCGCGGTGCCGGTGCTCTTGAAGGTGGCGATCGCCGGCTCTTTCGCCAGGCGCGCACCGTATTCGCGGATCGCGCCCATGACTTTCTTGCGGTCGTGGAAAGTCGGCATCTTGTGCACGTCGATGACGATGGCCTTGACCTTCTTCGAGCCCATGACGGCGCCGACGCCGCCGCGCGCCGACAATCGCGACGGCCGCCCGTCGGTGTCGGCAAAGGCGATGCCCGACATCAGGCCCAGGTACTCGCCCACCGGGCCGCACAGCGCGAAGCTGATTTTCCTGCCGTATTTCGCGAACAGCAGTTCGGCGGCCTCGTTGTTGCCCTTGCCCATGAAGGGTTCGGCGGTTTCATAGGTGATCGCACCTTCCTTGGTGATGCGGATCACGACCCATTCCTTGCACGCGCCGTAGAGCGTGAAACCGGCGAACTCGAGTTGGCCCATGGCGAAGCCGAAGGTGCCGCCCGAATTGGCTTCCTTGATGCCCCCGGTGAGCGGGCTCTTGCAGCCTACGCTCAGGCGGTTGGCGTTGGAGAAATTGGTCCCCGCGAACGGACCGGCGGAGAAAATCAGCGGATTGTCCGGGGACAGCGGATCGACCTTGGCGGCACCGAGTTCGAGCAGGGTCTTGGCGATGAAGTGCCGGCCGGCGCGAATGATGTCCTCGCCGTGCAATTCGTCCGTCCTGACCGAACGGTCGCCGAGATTGATATGCAGGTATTTGCGCATGGTCACCCCTCGAGATATGAAGTCGAACTCCTATACTGCGCTGATTTTACCCTGTTCGGCCTCGCCTCGGCCGCGGCCGGTGCGCTTCGCTCATAGTTTCTTGCGAAACGCCTTGCCAATCAGCTCCAGCGCTTCCGGGCTGTCCCATTGGCGTGAGCCGTGGAATTTTCTCAGCACGCGGCCCCGTGCGTCCACCAGTATGGTCAGAGGGATCGTGTCCGCGCCGAGCATGTGCTCCAGCAGCATATTTCGGTCGAGATAATTGTCGAATGTGACCTGCGCCTGCTGCAGGAATGCGGCGGCCGCGCGCGCGTCGTCGTCGGTCGAGACGCCGATGATATTGAACTGCTTGCCGCCAAAGCGGCGCGAAAGCCGCTCCAGCGATCCCATTTCCGCCCGGCAGGGACCGCACCAGCTGGCCCAGACGTTGATGATCAGCGGCTTGCCGCGCAGTTCGGACAGCTTTCTGTAGTCTCCGGCAAAGCCGTATAGCGGCGCGTCGCGCAACACGCCGCCGACATCGACCTCGCCCGGCGTTTTCGCGAACGCGGTCGCGGGCAGTGCCGACATGCAGATAACGAGCAGTAAAATTGCTTTCATTGCGTGCCAACAATGGTTGTCGCCAGGCACATAGTTTACAGCCTGAGTGCGTTCCAGCCCAAATGGTTCGGGCGTGGTGGTTTGGGATTTGCCAAACGCCGGCCCGCGCGCGAATCTGCAGATCCGCGAGATCGCGGGGCGTACCCTGCTCGCCGTCCGCCGGCGGCCGGGCTTCCCCCGGATCGGATTTGTATTGACTATTCAAGTCCCGCCTATGTAAGTTCCACGTCAGCCAACATTGCTATGCTGATCAAGTCTGGAATGCTCCGAAAAAGGAGAAAGTCGCGTCTGAATTGATTGTCAACGTACCGGTCATCGCGCTCGTCTAATGTTGGTCCCGGCATCGACAGCCAAGTTCTCAGTGGGCGCCACGAAAGCGACTCCGGCACAAGCGATCTGGATAGGATTGAAGCCGATGACATTGCGGCACAGAGAATCGCTGCTCCGATTACTCAGCTGCGCGCTGTGGAGGGGAGCTAAATACTAACGACCCATTGCGCCCTAGGATCGATAGCGCACGCAAATGAAATAATGTGACCGAAGTTTCGGTGTCGACGTACTTGTTGCCATCAGATTGCGTTTGGAGTAGATTTATTTCGCTCGTCGAAGCATCCCCCCGAAAATGGGAAACCGAGCCCCTTTCTCAGAGAGCTTGATTTGCCGCGTAGTTTCGATGCGGTTGTTTGAGTAGCAACAAGCCGTTAAAACTTAACTTACATGAGGAGGTAGCATGGCAGACGAAGCAAAACCCGTATTCGCTAATCCCGCTCCGCTCGGTCTAGCAGGTTTTGGGCTAACCACGGTAATCCTGAGTTTGGTTAACGCCGGGTTGCTGCCGCATGGCGGCGAGCCGGTCGTCTTGCCGCTGGCGTTCGCCTTCGGCGGACTGGCCCAAATGATCGCTGGCATACTCGAGTTCCGCACCGGTAACACCTTTGGTATGACAGCGTTTATCAGCTACGCGGCGTTCTGGTGGTGGTTCGCGTTCCTTCTTCTGTTGGGCGGCAACCACATCCTGGATCTGTCGCAGGCGGGCAGCACCATCGGCATGGCGCTGATGGTTTGGGGCGTGTTCACGCTGTATATGTGGATTTCGACGTTCAGGCTGAACAAGGCGCTGTGGTGGGTGTTCCTCACCTTGTGGATTACCTACTTTCTGCTTGGCCTCGGTATCCTGCTCGGTATGCCCATACTCTCGCAATCCGGCGGCTATATCGGACTGGTCTGCGGCACAATCGCTTTGTACACCAGCTTCGGCGTGGTAACCAACGCCACCTTCGGCAAGCCGGTTATCCCGCTCGGCCCGTACTCCGGCGGCTAGGAGGCCACGTACGATACTTCCTGCGGCCGAGTCAGCACGGCCGCAGGTGGCGCGCTGCAATCGCAGTAGCGTGGTGAGTGTCCATTTTTACATTTACGTGCCCGCGGCAGCGCTCGCGCGCCCCGCCGGCGCAGAGGAGGCTTGAACATGAGCGATCCAAAGAGCGACACACTGACCGAAGCCCAACTCGCGGTTCACTGGAAAGAAGAGTCGTACTACTATCCGCCGGCCAGCTTCATTGCACAGGCCAACATGACCGACGGCGGCATTCTGGAGAGGTTCGGGGAGAAGAACTTCCCGGAGTGCTACAAGGAGTACGCCGACCTTCTGACTTGGTACAAGTACTGGGAAAAGACCCTGGACACTTCGAACCCCCCGTTCTGGAAGTGGTTCGTGGGGGGCGAGTTGAACGCCAGCTACAACTGCGTGGATCGGCATTTGGCGGAGAACAGGAACAAGACGGCGATTCACTTCGTTCCAGAACCCGAAAACGAGCACATTCAGCACATCACTTACCAGGAACTCTGGGTCCGCGTGAACGAGTTTGCTGCGCTGCTTCGCGACTTCTGCGGACTAAAGCGCGGCGACCGGGTCACGCTGCACTTGCCGATGACCGCCGAACTGCCCATCACCATGCTGGCTTGCGCGCGCTTGGGTGTCATCCACTCGCAGGTCTTTAGCGGGTTCTCGGGCCAGGCCTGCGGCGAGCGCGTCGCCGACTCGGGGAGCCGCGTGCTGATCACTGCAGATTCCTACTACCGCTCCGGCATTCTGCTCGACCATAAGAAGCTGGCGGACATCGCGTTCGACAAGGCCAAGGAGGAAAAAGTCGTCCTCGAGAAGGTTCTGGTCTGGCAGAGGCACCCGGGCAAGTACTCCGCCCAGACGCCTCTGGTGCAAGGCCGCGATTTTGTCGTCAACGACCTTCTGCCGAAGTATCGCGGCCAGCGCGTCGAGCCGGAGCGCATGAAGGCAACGGACCCTCTGTTCCTCATGTACACCAGCGGCAGCACGGGACGCCCGAAGGCTTGCCAGCACAGCACTGGCGGCTACCTCTCTTATGTGGCGGGCACGTCCAGGATCATCCAGGACATCCATCCGACGGACGTGTACTGGTGCATGGCGGACATCGGCTGGATTACCGGCCACTCGTATATTGTGTACGGCCCGCTCGCGCTCGGCGCCTCTACGGTCATGTATGAAGGCGTGCCGAATTACCCCGATGCTGGCCGGCCGTGGCGCATCGCCGAGGAGCTGGGTGTCAACATCTTCCATACGTCCCCCACCGCCATCCGCGCCCTGCGCCGCGCGGGTCCCGACGAACCCAAGAAGTACCACTACCACTTCAAGCACATGACCACGGTCGGTGAACCGATCGAGCCGGAGGTCTGGCGGTGGTACTACAACGTCGTCGGCAAAGGGGAGGCCGCTATCGTGGATACATGGTGGCAGACCGAGAACGGCGGCTTCCTGTGCAGCACCATTCCGGCCCTCGCGCCCATGAAGCCCGGCAGTGCCGGGCCCGGCGTGCCCGGTATCTACCCCATCGTTTACGATGACGACGGCAAGGAGGTCCCGGCGGGAGCGGGAAAGGCCGGCAACATCTGTATCCGCAACCCGTGGCCCGGCCTGATGCAGACTATCTGGGGCGACCCCGATCGGATGACGGCGGTTTACTTCGAGCGCTACTGCAAAAACAAGAAAAGCAAGGACTGGCACGACTGGCCGTACTTCGCCGGTGACGGCGCGGTGCATGCGGCAGACGGCTATTTCCGCATCCTCGGTCGTATCGACGACGTGATTAATGTTGCGGGGCACCGTCTCGGCACTAAGGAGATCGAGTCAGCGGCATTGACTGTACCCGAGGTCGCGGAAGCCGCAGTCGTTGCGGTGCCCGATGAGATCAAGGGCCGCGTGCCCGAATTGTACGTATCGCTCAAGCCGGGGGTGACGGGCGACGAAGCATTGGCGCGGCGCATCTCCAAAGCCATCGAAACCGAGATCAGCCCGATCGCGCGCCCGCGCAAGGTTTGGATCGTTCCCGACATGCCCAAGACGCGCTCGGGCAAGATCATGCGCCGTGTGCTGGGGGCGCTGTCCACGGGTGGGAACGCAGGCGACATCACCACGCTCGCCAACCCGGACGTGGTGGAGAAGATCCGGGATCTGGTCTCGCGCGGCTGATCCGCCGGCGCGCCTCGCATTGGCGCTTGGGCGCGGAGTTGGCTGCCGCGCACCGAGTCCCGGAGTATTTTTCAATCAAACCGCCGAGGCTTCCCCTAGGCGGTTTTTTCGTCGAGGCCGTCCTTTCTCTTAATGGCGGTGTTTAATTGGAAGCTGTTTCAGCTACGGTTGCGTGCCCGCCGCTCCATGCCCCGATACCTCCGCGCCCGCATCGGCGTGCAGGCGCAGGTGAAAAAACAACGATCCGGCTGATATCGCACCTATGGCCAGGAAAGCTGGCCAGAAATCGGATGCCTCGATGCCAGCGTGCCCGTGCAGACTGCTTGCCGCTTGCAGCACAAACGCCGCGATCACCACGCCAAAGCTCTGGCAAAGCCGTTGCGCCATGCTCGACAGGCTGGTCGCCTGGCTCATCGTCTGCCTGCTGACATCCGCAAAAGTGATGGCGTTCAGGCCGGTGAACTGGAGCGAACGCAGGCAGCCGCTGAACAGCAGAACGGCAATGATGGCGACATGAGGGGTGGTGGCGTCGAATAGTCCATATCCCGCCGTTGCGCAGGAGGCCAGGACGGCGTTGGCCGTCAATACCGTGCGGAATCCATAACGCTTCAAGATCCGGACCGTCAGCGTTTTCATGAACATCGCGCCCATCGCCGATGCGCAGGTCAGCAGCCCGGACTGGAACGGATTGAGGCCAAAGCCAAGCTGCAGCATGAGCGGCAACAAAAAGGGTGTCGCACCGACGCCAATTCGAAACAGACCGCCGCCGACGACCCCGGTATTGAAT